>CAYPMU010000001.1:0-9925 GCA_964411975.1 uncultured Gammaproteobacteria bacterium
TGGGTGGTGGCGGCGTAGAACTCAGCCGAGGTGTCGGCCGCGGCCCGGGAATCGGCCACGTAGGAGTCGGTCCGGTCGGCCATGGCCTTGGTCATGAAAAACCTGAGGTCCAGCAGGTTCTCGAAATTGCTGGTGTTGGAGAAACTGCCGTAGCGCTCGGCGAATGCCGCCGCCAATCGCGCCAGATTGGAGCGCGTGTCGGGCTTGGCCGGCGGGGGCGCCGGCTGGTCCGGTGCCGCGTTGACGGGAGCGTTGGTGCCGCCGACCCTGCCGGTGTAGTCGGTATCGAGCTGCCCGCCCAGAGGCCGGCTGACGTCGGCGTTGATGTCAGCGATGTCGGCCGGAACGCCGACCTGGGCCTGCCGCTGGCTCAGCCAAAGCCACAGCCCCAGGAACAGCAGGGCGAGGATGACGACGGCGATGATGACGTTCCTGGTGCGGCGGGACATAATGGTGATGGTCGGACGCGGCCGGTCTTAAGAAGACTTCTTGGCCTCCTCCAGCTGGGCTTCGTACTCCTTCTTGGCCTTCTCGATCTCCAGCAGCTGCTGCGGGTTGGTGGTCACGACCTGGTCCTCGGCATAAGAAGCGACGATCTTGATGGCGGCATGCTTGTTCCCGGCGAAGAAGATGCCCTCGCCCACGCCGCCCACCAGCAGCAGCAACTACTCGCCCTCGGTCAGCATGAAGGTCTTGGCGATGTTGTCCACGGCCGCCGGCGACTGCTTGAGCAGCATCTGCATGGCCGAGTTGGTGACGATGGCCTGGCCGTAAGGCGAACGAAGGAAGTCGTTGACGTCCTGGGTGATGGTGGTCACGCCCAGGAAGTATTTGCGGCAGCGCTTGACCAGGGCGAAGATGAACTTGGCGCTGTCCTCGTGCTGCATCAGCCACCAAGCCTCGTCGATGACCAGAATGCGCTTCTTGCGCTCCGACCGGACCACGTTCCAGATATAGTTGACCACGGCGTAGACGGCCATGCCGCGCAGTTCGTCCTCCAGGTCGCGGACGCAGAAGGTCACCAGGATGTTCTTCATCTGCACGGTGGTCGGGGAATTGAACAGGCCGGCGAAAGTGCCCTCGGTGTACTTGCGGATGCGGATGACCAGGTCGTTGGTGCCCTCCATGCCTTCCAGCACCTCCTGGAAATCCTGCATGATCGGCGCCTCGACCTTGGCCAGGTCGGCGTCGGCCGTGATGTCCTTCTTGGCGTAGGTCTCGATGAGGGCCCGGTCGAGGACGGAGTCCTCCTGCGGCGTGATGTTGCCGAGCATGATGCGCAGCAGGCCTTTGACGGTGATGACGGCGCTGCGGATGATGTCGTCAGTCGAGACCTGTTCGCCGACGGCCCGCGGCAGGTCGAAGGGGTTGATCTTGGCGTCCGAAGCCAGGGAAATGTTGATATAGGTGCCGTTGACGGCGTCCGACAGGTGCTTGTACTCCATTTCCGGGTCGATGATGATGACCTCGGTGCCGAGCATCAACGACCGCAAGACCTCCAGCTTGACGCAATAGCTCTTGCCCGCGCCGGAAGTGGCGAACACGATGTAGTTGGCGTTCTGCATCGAGAAACGATCGAACAGCACCAGGCTGTTGTTGTGCCGGTTGATGCCGAACAGGATGCCGTTGTCGGAGGACAGGTCGGCCGAAATGAAGGGGAAAGACGAGGCGATCGGCGACGAGTTCATGTTGAAGGTGATCATCAGCTCGTCGTTGCCCACGGGCATGGTCGAATTGAAGCCCTGCTCGGCCTGGTAGAACACCCGTTTGGTGTAGATGAGCTTGCCGCCGAACAGGTTCTCCACGTTCTCGCTCAGTTCGTCCAGCTCTTTCTTGTCCTTGGCGTACAAGGTCACGTAAAGAGCGAACTGGAAGAAATGCTCGGTGCCCTGGGACAGGTTGTCGCGCAGTTCTTCGATGTCGCGCAGCGCCGTCTCGCTGATCGGGTCGCGCGGCGCGCCCTTCTCGTGGTCGGACAGGATCTGGGCCTCCAGGGCGCCGACCTTCTTCTTCAGCTGCTTGAGGATGATGGCGGCCGTGACCGGATAGAAGAACATGGCCACGTCCAGGGTGTTGTTCATGTTGATGACCGGCGAGAACCAGCCCAGGGAGATGTAGCGCGGATAGGTCACGACGAAGATCGTCCGGACGTAGGTCTCGCCCAGGACCAGGAAGGTCGGGTCGACCTTCATGCCGGCCGGCGCGATGACGTCCTTGACCGAAACGACGCCCTTGCGGTAGATGCGTTCCTCCTCCAGCAGCAGTTTCTCCAGCTCCGTCTTCTCCGCCTCGGCCCGCTTCTTCAGTTCCTCGGTCGAAAGCTTCCGCGGCGCCGCCGGCGTCTGGGGGGCCGGTCCGAATTGTGTTGGTTGGAAGGCCATAAGTGATCCCCTAGACCGTCGAAATGTTGTCCGACACCCGGAGCTTGGCCGAGTCGGTCATCTTCTCGGAATCATAGGTCTCCGGGTTGTAAACGCGGTAATAAAGCTCGATCAATCCCTGGGTGTCCAGCACCACCGATTTCAGCCCCATGCTGTTCAGCGACCCCTTCATGTGCTCGACGCGCTGCATCAGGTCGTTGCGCCGCTTCAGGAACTGCTCCTGGGCCAGCTTGACGGACAGGGCCGGCGCGATCACCTCGCTCATCTGGGCGAAAAAGTTCTTGCGCTTGTCGGACAACGGGTTGTAGGGCACGACGACGAAGAAGAACTTCTGCATGATCTGACCCAGTTCCACCAGTTCGGCCACGAAGCCGCGATAGTCGGCGATCTGCATCCGCAGCAGCTCGTTGGTCTGCTCTTTTTCCGCCGCTTTCAGGCGATCGATGTATTTGTCGATATTGAGGCGGCGCGACTGGATGACGATCTGCAGCGGGTATTCCAGCGAATTCAGGAAGGAGACGTACTGGGCGATGATGGCCTGCTGCTCGTCCTCCGACTTCAGGGCGAAATTGATGCTCGAAACCATCAGCACGGCGCGCAGCGTGCCGTCCCGCATGATCACGACATCCTCCTTGATCTCGGCGATGTCCAGGTACCGTTGTGTCGCCGGGCCGGGCTTGGGTCCGGCCAGTTTCTTGGACTGCATAAAGGTCAGTCTTCGGGGTTATAGACGCCGCCGGTGTTGACCACCAACGTCAACTCGTTCAATTTGCTGGTCTCCAGCGTCTCTTTCCTGATCCTGGCCTTCGGCGGCGGCGGGGGCTTCTGCCTGACCAGGGCCGCTATCTCCGACGTCTCCAGCTCCTTGTCCCAGACCCGCAACGCCGGCTTGCGGAGGGTCTGTACCAGATTCAATAAAAAGAAATGGAACGGCTGTCCGTTGACGCGCATGAAAGCCAGGATGCCGCCGACGATGACCCAAAAAATGGCCACCAGCAGGAACAGGCCGAAATCGAACAGCTTATAGGCGATGAAGCCGAAGAAGGCGACCACCAGCAATATCAAGAACTGCCGGGTGGTGATCGGTCCCATGATCTTATCCTCAGAATCGATGAATTGGGGCACCGTATACTTCATACGATGGATTATAGCACATCGGACATAAGGCTGTCCCTGTAAATATGACCTCCGCCTTATTTCGCCTTAAAAAGTACCTGTCCTCTAGCCGAATCTGAGCTTGCGGTTAAGCTCCATCACGGCGTCAAACTCCGCTTTGGCCAGCACCGGCTCATTCTTGGCCTCTTTTTCGGTGATGATATCGAGGATCGGCCGGCCCTCCAGGCTGCGACGCAGCATTTCCAGATAAAGCCGGTTGACCTCGCTGTCCTGCCAGGCCTTGATGCCGGCGGTCTTGACCTCGAACGACTGTTCCTCCAATAGATCGATCTTGTCCCGGATCTTGAGAGTAGCTTCGTGAGGATCGCGCGAAAGCCGCCGGAAGTCCTTCACGGTCAGCGACCTGAGCTCATCCACCGGACCGGTCAATTTGGGAACGAATTTAACGTCAGCCATGACCACCTTGGCATCGCTGCCGGAAGCGGCCGGCGGCATGACCTGCGCCGGCTTGGCGGCCGGAACGGCCGGCGTCGGAGCCGACGACGGTTTGGGCGGCGCGGATGCGGGAATTGTCGGGACGACGGCCTGTTTGGCGGCGGCCGGAACAGCCGGAACCGCGACCGGAGCGACGGCGGTAGTGACCGGAGGTTTGACCGGCGCTGGCGGAACCGGCATCGGTTTGTCCGGTACGGCGGCCGGCGCGCGAGGCGGCAACGACATGGCCGGAGCAACCGAAGCTCCGGGTAGGCCTGGCGGCGGCGGAGCGGTGGCCGCCGGAACGGCCGGGGCCGGAGCGCCCGCCGGCGGCTTGGAACTGACGGCCATGACCGGAATGAACCGGGGCTTGGGCGGTTCGGGCGGTTCGGGCGGCGCGGTCGGAGCGGCCGTCACCGTCTGGGAGATGATCTTGACCTCGCCGCCGGACTTACCCGTGAGGCGGGTGAACATCTTGTCCAGGTTCTCCTTTTCCCGCCGGGCGGCGTCCTCTTCATCCTTGATGACCTGCTCGGCGCGCTGGGCCACGAACTGCTTTTTTTCCTGCATCGTGCGGTCATTCAGCAACTGGTGATATTCCTTGGCCTTGCCCTCCAGGACGTTCATAACGCGCTCGGCCTCGGCGTCGCTCAAACCCATGCCGCCGCTGGCCGCGGCCATGGTCATTTTTGACTTGGTCTCCAGGCTGTCGCGCAGGTCGCGGAAATACAAGTTGACCAGATTGCGGAATCGCCGTTTGATGTCGTCGTTGTCGAATTTCAAACCGACAAGGTCGATGCCTTCCTCCACTGAACGGTCCAGCAGGCCGACCTCGGCCTGGGCGGCCTGTTGCGCTTGCGGCGCCGCGGCCTGCTCGATGCGCTTGATCTCCTGGATATCCTCGGTCTGGACGGTCTGCATGGTCTCCGCTGGTTTGGCTGGCGGTTCGACATCCGTCGGCGTAGCCAAGATCTCATCGACGGCGGCAGCGACCTCTTCTTCGGTCTGTTCCGGCACCTCAACGCCTTCGCCGGGGACCGCTTCCTCCCCCGCCGGCTCGGATCCATCGCTGACGGCCTCCTCTGTCTCGGCTTCCTCGCCGGCCGGCCCGGCCTCAGCCGCGGCCTCTTCCATCTCTTCCTCGCGATCAAAATCATCGTCGCTCATGACGGCGACGCCGAGCTTGCTCAAGGCGATCCGTTCTTCGTTGGCCAGCATCACCAGTTCCCGCGCCTTGCCTTCGTCCAGCCCGACCCCGGAGGTCTTGGCCGGACCGGTCAGCATCTGAATGGTCTGATCGTCGGTCCTGGCGTTCAGAATGCGGCTCTCCAGGATCTTCCAGGCCCGCGCCAATAGGCGCTCGTCGGGCAGCGCCAGCTGAGACTTGAGAACGACTTGTTCCACGGCGTCCCGGGCCGGTATCTTCGAACGGAACAGGTTGGGATTGCCGCCGACGTCGGAGATAAGGCCTAAAATATCCGCGTCCAGATGGTCGGCGATCGGCAGAAAATCCGTGGACAGGATCTTGACGGCGATGGGGGTGAATTTCTGGTCGTCGTTGATCAGGTTCTCCAGGGCCGTCAGAAAATCCGGCGGGGTCAAATTAAGGAAATACACGTCCTGGATGAGGTCCCGGAGCGTATCGGCCTGGGCTTCGGTCAGCAACGGATAAACATCCCGGCTGTACGCGTTGGTAACGTCGGCGCTGTAGTAGTTGTCGAAGACCTTCTCCGGCAACGTTTTCATTTGTTCGAACGAATATTTGGGCATGACCGGAAACGATTTGTCCGAGCGGCCTGATTATCGGCGGCCGACTTCGGACGCATCCGACGGACGGCTATTTGTCATCCAATCTCTTGTTCTTCTCTATCCTGGCCGCTTCCTCGCGGAGCGCTTTCTTCACGTCATCCTCCGTGGTCTTGTCATCCAGTTTGTTCTTGATCTCGGACAACCTCGCGGCGATCCGCTCATCCATGGACGGACCGGAGCTGCGCCGTCCGCCGCCGCCGCCAGCTACCTCAATAATGACCTTTTCCGTAGCCACGGTTCCGCCGCCGGCGCGGGCCCCGGTGCCGGCCGGCGCGCCGGCCTCTTTCTGCTCGGTTTTTGCGCCGCCGCTTTTATCACCGCCCTTTTCGCCGCCGGCTACAGGGAACCTGTCCTTGATGCTGCGAGAGTTGCTGACATGCGCCTTGAGCTGTTCGATGCGCGAGTCGAGCTTGCCGCTAGGGTCCTGTCCCAGGCCGCCCTTCTGCAGGCCCTTGATGCCCTCGACGATGCCGCGGACCAGCTGTTCCTGCTGCAGACCGGAGGAATTCCGCGCCATACTATCAAGTTCGCCGGTCGAGAGTCCGGCCAACATGGCTTTGCCCATTTCGGTGAACTCGCCCTTGGCATCCAAAACACTGGACGGATCGAAGGTCAGTACGGTATCCCCTATCTTTTGCGAAGACATGGCCTTGGTGAAAGCTTCCGGTTCGGCGATCTTGCCGGTCTTGGGATCAGCCCCGAAAGCCTGCATGCCGGCACCGGTAGGATCGACGCGCAGCATCGACTCCCGCGCCGACTGCCTGAACTTGACCTGCTCTTCGGAATTCCAGGCGGCCTTCTCCGTTTCCGGGGCGTCAGCGGCCGGGGGTTTCAAGCGATCCGATAAAGCTTTGGTATAAGCCGCTTTTTGGGCGGGATCGCTGGAGATCTGCTTCTCGTAAGGGATCTTGGCCGGGTACGGCGATTTCAGGATCGACTCCGCGTTGGACGCGACCGTGTCCGGGTGGGCGCCCTTCAGGTCCAGACCGCCGCGGTCGACCTGCTTTTGGAAATTTTCCTGTTCACCGACGGCAGCAAAGGTCTTCCAGGAAGGGAAATTCTTCTTGGCCGTGTCGTCGAAAGCGGCCATCGAGGCCGGATCGGCTCCGGCGCCTTCAAAATTGGCGCGCAGCCGGTCCAGGTCGGCCTCGGACACGAACTTCTTGTCCATGGCGGCCAGGATGGCGCCGCGCTGTTCGCCGTTGGTCTGTCCGGCCAGCCGGCCCTCGGCCCGCTCCATTATCTCGTCCTTCTTCATATTGGCGGCCGCCTGTTTTTCGCGGTTGGTCTCATCCATCTTGTAATTACGTCCCATCTTCTGGCTGCGACGGCCGGCCCTGACCATAGCGCCGCCTTCCACAAGATGACCGGGCATGCCGCCGACCGCGACGCCGGCGGTCATGGTCACGCCGCCGACTTTCTCGACGCCTTTGCCCGTGGCGGCGACGCCGGCGCCGATCTTTCGACCGGTCCATCTGGCCGCCCGCTGCAAGCGCGTGGAAATTCCCGCCTTATCCGCTTCGGTCACGGCCGCAGCTTTCTGTATTTTTTCACCGCCGGCCCTGACCAACCTGCCGCCGCCTTTGACCAGAGCCCCGGGAATAGCTCCGACCCCGGCACCGGCGGCCCCGATGAGACCCCGCTTTTGGATGGCTTCGCCGACGCGTCTGGCTCCCATTCTCCTGAGGCCAGCGCCGATCACGCCGCTCGGCGCACCCAAAACTTTGCCGGTGGCCAGCTGAACGGCGCCGACGCCCTTGGCAATGCCGGCGCCGCGGGCCTTATAAGTCTCTTCCTTGGCCGCCCGGCGCTGGGCCAGGTAGGCGTCCAGGCCGGAGCGTTTGGAGACCTGGGCCGCGGCCCGTTTGGCCACGCTGGTGGCCCCCTGCCGGGCCTTGGCCGCCATGCCCGTGGTCGAGCCGCCCAATTCCATGGAGATCTGGTAGCCGCCGACCAGCAGACAAACGGCGATGATGAAGGTCTGCAGGCTGGCGCTGTTGAAGGCGGCGCCGACGGAATCGCTGATGGACTCGCCGGTCGATTCGGTCTTGAAACCGGCGCCGATGTTGCTCTGCTGGACGGTGACCAGCGACAGCCACAGGAAGAAGGCCATCACCGGGCCGAACAGGACGTTGCTGGTGAACTTGCTCCACCAGTCGGCGTAGGCCTTGGAGGCCTGGCCGCCGGGGACGGCCTTGAGGAAGAAGGCGATCGGCGACAGAATGATCAGCAGCCAGAGATAGACGATGCGGATGGTCAGGGCCACGGTCATCATGATGACCACGAAAGTGGCGATGGCCGTCATGACCAGGGCCAGGATGAGGGAGATGACCACGCCGGCCGTGGAGACGTTCTCGCCGGTGGTCGAGGCCTGCAGGATCTCGTTGATCTTCATGGCCTCGACGAAGTTGCCGCCGGCGGCGTCCTTGAAGCCGCTGACGAAGGTCAGCATCACCACCTGGCCGAAGTCGATCATCAGGCCGCAGAGGGTGCGGGAGAAGTTGATGACGATGGCCATGATGACCAGGCGGGTCAGGTTGCCGCCCTTGATGCTGTAGGCCTGGACGCCGAGGATGGTGCCGAAGGCCATCACCAGGAGCACCACGATGAAGAACATGTTGACCACGTCCCGGACGATGACCCAGCCGGTGCCGACGATCGGCGCGGACACGAAATCGTTGTACTGGGCGACGTTTATCAGGACGCCGACGACCAGGAGCAGGATCTGCCCCAGGAAGGAGACCAGGGTCTCGACGATGAAGCCCACGGCCGGGACGACGACGTCATTGGCCAGATCGAAGGCCCGGACCGGGAACAACGCCAGCGCCAGACCGGCGCCGACGGTCGCGATGACCAGGACCGTCCGCAGCGCGCGGCTGCCCGCCGGACGCAACGAAACAAGGGCGGCGGCCCGCTGCCGGACCTTTTCTCTGATGATGCCGAAGGTTTCCCTGGTCATGCTGGTCTGTGCCCGGGCCGGTCGCGGAACGGCTGGCCGCCGTCTGACGACCCGGCGCCGGGCTTTAGTAATTAACGAAGCGAGGGGTAGACGAAGATCCGGTTGGCGAACCACGTCCACGGCGACTTGCCGCCGGTGACAGAATCGAACTCCGCAACGCATTCATCGCCGCCGATGCCGGTCCAGGTGGGGCTGAAAATGTTGTTGTTCATGCAGACGCTGCCATTACCCGGCGCGCCGATACAACTGCCGTTGCACGCGCCCCAGTTGTCGGTGATCTGGACGCGCGGCCGGAAGACGCAGGCGCCGGCTTCCTGGCAGGGATAACTCTCGTTCGGGGAATTGACCGGCTCACAAGACGGCAACGAAGCGAACTTCTGGAGATTGCAGGTATAGGTCTTGCTCTCCTCGAAGAAGTGCGGTTCGCAGGTCTGCGGTATCAGGCCCCAACGGTCCAGGGAGCTGCAGATCGGGGTCAACTTGTTGGCATTGGGGTCATCCTTGGTGCCGCCGCGGTGGTTCTTGAAGGCGCCGAAACTGGTGTCGATGACCGACCCGTCACCGAAATCCACCGTCTTGCGGATGATAGGCATGTGGTTCTCGTCGGCCCAGGCGTAATACTTGATGGTCGCCTTGAGCCGGCCGGCCTCCATATCGCTGCGGACGTCGGCCGTGGTGATGTCGTTGACGGTCAAGCCGGCCGGACCTTCGAGACAAAGCAGATTGCCGCCGTCGTCGTAACAATTCTTCGTATCGACCGCCCTGACCTTCGGGACCCTATTGTCATCCGTCTTCTCGGAGCGGCGATCAAAGGCCGCAGCGGCATTCTCGGCGTACAACCCGGTACCTGAATTCCAATCCTTGATGCTCCAGGATTTGACGAACACCTCGCTGATGATGCCTCGGCCTCGGTCTACTCCCTGCTGGCTGCCGCCAGGGACATCGCAGCGGCCTTGGCAGGACAACGGTAAGATGGCCATCGGCGCATCAGCGTTGGCGTCAACCTTGCCGGCGGCGTCCAGAGAAGTGCCGACATAGGTCAGTGCCGTGCCGCCGGTCGTGGTGCTGCCGATGTCGGTCCCGGATATGTTGGGCCCGAATTCCGACGTATAGACCGGGATCGGCAGGCGGTAGGTGGAAGCGTAGGAATCGATGTTGCCGGAGTACGGCCCCAACCGGCCCAGCG
>CAYPMU010000001.1:9935-11037 GCA_964411975.1 uncultured Gammaproteobacteria bacterium
CAAATTGGATCCGGACGGCGAATCGGCCAGTTCAGGCAGTGAGCTGTGCTGGCCATAACGCGCGCCCCAATTGAAGCCGTTGATGGTCTTTGACGAGCCTTCCGCGCCCAACTCATACAGCAACTGGGTCTGGGGCACGCCCGGCGAACCGCTGCGGGTGGAATCGAAGACCTGGGCGACCTCCATGCACGACTCGCGATAATAGACGTAGAACTCTGCGGAGTAGGAACAGTTGCCGCCGTTGTTGTCGCACGTGGAGGACGACACGAAATTGGGCGTACTACCGTTCCAACGCAAGGCGGCACCGACGCACTCGCTGGTATTGGGACAACCGTACTGATTGAGATAATCATTGCCATTCGCGTTTGCTTGCCAACCGTTCCCATTACTATCACCGGGGGTCCAGTTCAGCATGCTGTTGCAGTCACCCGCGCCGGAATCAGTCGAGACAACGTTGGCATTGTCCGGAATATTGCTTCCGCTTGCGATGTTCAATGAGGCTTTCCAGCTATTTGCCGGGGTCAACCATAAGCGGGCACCAGTGCCGCTGTTACACCCGTCGCGACCGGTGATCTTCACCACGACCGCGGCGATCCGATATTTCTGTCCCAGATCGCCCGTGTAGTTGACAGTGAGACCACCATCGTCATCACTTTCACCATGACCATCGAAGACTCGACCGAGATTGGGTTGAAACAGCCAGCTGTAGAGGGAAGAAGCATTCTTCGCCCCATCAGCTGCGGCGCAGAAAGCCAATTTATTCACCGGACTGGTCGGCTGGAAGCCGGCTTCGACGTACTGATTGTAACGGCTGGGCATGCCGGAGAGCTGGTCGACCGGCAGCCAGAGGATGCAGGAGCCCTGGCGCTCGTCGTTATTTACCGTCATCGAGGGATCGCGATCGACGCAGAAACCCGGCCAGCCCTGGGCCGACGTCACGCTCGAAGGATAGAGGCAGCGGCCCTGGTCTTCCGCAGCCAGGCCGGTCTTGCAGTCCTCACTGGTGCCGGTGCCGCACAGCCAGCCGTCACGCGCACCGCCGCTGCAGACGCCTTTGGAACTCGGATCGGCATCGGTATTCTTCCAATCTTCCGCTCTCAAA
>CAYPMU010000001.1:11052-17013 GCA_964411975.1 uncultured Gammaproteobacteria bacterium
GGAATGGTTCTTAGTGCAGACGTTGGCGCCACGGAAACCGGTGGTCAGGTTCCTGCCGATGAGCGTGTAGTCGTCATAACCGGCGGCGCCGCCTTCCAAGACCGAAGCGCCGAACGGCGACTCGGCTTCGGGGTAGGCGCGGCAGGAAACGGCGTTCTCCGGCTTATTGTAATCCACCGCCCCGCCATTCAAGGCATAATAGCAACCATGGTCGAAGCAGGTGCCCTTGCCGCTGCCGCCCAGCGAGGCGTCGGTCGCGCAATCGTTATTGCTGTCGCAGCTGCCGATGCAGGCGTTGGTGGCGTTGGGACAGTCGTTGTGCGAAGTGCACGACAGGCCCTTCCTGGTTCCGGCGACGCATTTCCGGTTCCTCGTCGCCAGATCGTCGATCTTGATGCCGAAGCGCTGGATGGCGAAGACATTCTCCGAGCAGAAACCGTCGCCGCACTCGGTGTCGGCCGCGCAGGGTTTGCCGTCGATATTGGTCCCGGACGAGACGCAGGTGCCGGTGGCCGTGGATCCCGTCGGCAGACGCATCGGCTGGAGGTACTGGATCGGATATCGGCCGAAGAGGCTGTAGCCGGAATAATCGAGACCGGCCCAAGTGACATCGCGGGCTTTGTAGGCGTCTTTGGTCAGGACCTGCTTGGGCGGTTCGACGAATTTGACGCACTCCTGGGACTTGCCGACCGTGGAGAACTGTTCGCAGGCCGCGAAATCGGTGCAGGTCGACCGCCATTTCTTATTGGCGTCATCCCAGGTGGTCGACTCGCGCCAGCAGCTCAACCACTGGCCGCATTCGCGGTCCTGACGGACCTTGAGTATCAGGTTCGCATCGTTGACCGAGAACGTGCGGGCGTTGTTGCAGGCGCCGCCGGGACAGTCGCTGTTGACGGAGCAGAGTTGTCCCGCCTTAGTGCCGCCGGAACAGGTCTTATCCGCGATGCAGGTCTCATGGGTCGCGCTGGCGCAAATACCGCCGCCGGGACAGTTGATATTGCTCTGACAGGCCTGGCCATTTTTGGTGCCGCCATAGCACACGGGGTTGCCGCAGTCAGTATTGGCGGAGCAGCCGGTGCTGTAACGGCGCTGCCCCTTGCAGACGCCGCCCGCGGCGCAGCCGAAGATGCCGGTCCCGTCCTGCCAGCACTCCTTGCCCTCGTCGGCATAGTTGGTGCAGCTGCCGGAAGGACGACAGGTGCCGCCGGCGCCGCAATCAGCGTTGGTGGTGCAGGCCTTGTGGCAATAACCGTCCTGATAAGCGAAGCACCGGCTATTGCAGTAATTGTCATTGCGGTTGGTAGTGTTGCAGTCCACCGGATTGACCGTGCCGCCGGTGGTGCCGACCTCTTTGACGGCCTTGATGTAGGTGGCGCCGGCCGAATAGGTGTTGGACGGGTTGCTGGTCTGTTTGAACAGGACGCACCCCTGCTTAAGATTGACGGTGCCCGTACAGCCGGATTTGTCCAGCCGACTGTTGACTATATAATAGTAAGGCTGGCCGGCGGGATTTGTCGGCGATGTGGCCAGCGGGTCGATGAACTCTTCGCAGAAGTCATACTTGTTCTCGCACTGGCCGACCCAGCCGTTGAATCCGCAGAGGGTGTTGCCCTCGCTCACCCTGCAGACGGTGCTGACGTCATTGGGGCAGGGGCAGCCGGCGGGGTCGGTACACTTGGCCGCCAAACTGCAGGACTGATCGCGATTGCGATACATTTCGAAATAATTGCCGTTCTTGACCAATTCCGGATAACAGGCGAAGAGTCCGGCATCGGTCTTACGGAACCAGCCGGAACGCTGCCGCCCCTCGACGGCGACGTTCTCCTTATAGACGCATGTCTTATTGCCGGGATCCTTGAAATACCAGGCTCCGTCGGCGGCGGTGTACTGTTCGCAACCGACCTCCTTTTCCAGACAGAGGGTCTGTTCATAGGCGGCCGGATCATCCTTGAAGGCCGTGGCTTTCCAGTCGCTGATGATGCCTTTTTCCGGGGAGAACTTGCAGGCGGCCTCGCCGGAAGGAATGTCGCATTTCACGCCGCTCTTGGGATCGGTGCAGGCGCAGACCTGGCGAGCGGCGTCGAAAACGGACACTTTGCAGCCTCCGCTCACGCCGGGACAATCGCTGTTGACGGAGCAGACCTTGCCGTTGTTGGTGCCGCCAAAACAACTCTTGAATCCGCCGGTACAGGTTCCGCCGCCGGTACAATCGGTGTTGGACGTACACAACAGGCCGTCGCGCGAACCGCCCACACAAGAGGCGGCCGTCTTGCAGGCATTGCCGGCGCCACAGACCGTACTGGCAACACACGAACTGCCGGGGCAATCCGCGTTGACCCAACAGCCCTTGCCGCTATTAGCCCCCGCGGCGCAGACCCTGGAGTTGCAGGCCTGATATTTTTTGGGGCCGCTGTCACAGACCTCCAAGGCCGCTTTACAGGACAGACCCGGACCGACGCTGCAGGAACCTTCGTAAACGACGTTGGCCTGGCCGAAAGTCCGGCAGCCGGCATCTTTGGAAGTGCAGGAATTCTCCTTGGTCACGACCAGATACTGCCGCTCGTCGGCCGGAACGGTGATGATGTCGCGGTGGGTGGAACGGTTGCTGAAATTGTCCGTGCCATCCAAGTGGAACCGGCACTCGGTCTCGTTGATGGCCACGCGGCAGACGTCGAACAGGACCGGTGAAGAGACCGTTGAGGTGGCGGCGTAGTGGCCGAGGTTGTAATTGCAGACGCAGTTAGCCTGCCCTCCGATCGGCGTACAGGCCGTACCCAATTTGCAGACCGCGTTATAAGTCTCCTCATAAGGATTCTGAGGGGTCTCCTGCAGCAGCGAATAAGCCGCGCAACCGACCGATTTTTCGCGGCAAAGCTTGTTGAACGACCGCAGTGTCACCGTCTGATCGGCCTTGTTGGTGTACTCGCGGCAACCGAGCATTTCCAGGGGCGACGGCTGACCGTCCGCCGTCTGGTCGCAGACGACCGGCGTCCTCCAGGAATCGCGGACGACGTAGATATTGTCTTTGGACTCCTTCAGCACGAATTTGTCTATGAAGACGTCGGACGTTCCCTGAGTGTCGATCCTGATGCCGACCGGTGCCTGCCCGAAATACGGATCGTTGATGATGACCGGGCCGACGGCGTACTGCTTCCATTCGGACGAAAGATCGACGGTCTGGACCCGGATGCAGCGCCCGCCGCCGGTGCAATTGGCGTCGGTCAGACAGGCGGTACCCAAGTCATTGGAACACTTGTTGCCGCCGGTCAGGTCGCTGAAGGGTATGTACGGCGGCGTAGGCGTCGGCGGACTGAAATCCTGGCGCCGCTTGATGAGACAGCTCCAATTCGAACCCTCAGACGGATCGGCGGCGGGATTAGTGCAGGTCAGGCCGGTCGCATGGGTGCAGATCCGGCAATTCTCTCCGGAACAACTGGTGACGTCGCAGGTCAGCTGGGTACCGCCGGCGTAATCGACGAAATTAATGGACAGCTTGCCGGCGCCGCGGGCCCAGAAGCTGACGGAGTAAGCGCGGTTCGGGGCGACGAATCTGGTGACGTCGCGGAAGGCGGACGGGCTGGCCTGGGCGATCTTCAACGAATGACCGCCGACCGCGACCGACTCGGGGGACAGCGTGGAAACACTGGGGCTGCCATAGTCACTGAGGCGGATGTCCCAATCCCCCTTAGCTGACTCGAAGTCATCGGTCAGCAGACTCCGCACGGAGGTGGCCGTGTTGCCTTTGTAGGCGCGGCAGCCGTTGGCCTGCTTGGCGCAGGCGAAACTGTCGACCAGGGAGGCCAGATAGACGCATTCCTTCTTGGCGTCATCCCAGGAACCGTTGGAATCGGTGCAGTCCTGCTGGGCCGACACGGTGATGCGGTAACGGCGGCATTCAGCCGTGCCCAGGATGGTCCGGGAAAGCAGGCGATAATGCTTATTGCCGAATTCGTCGTAGAACTCGCGGCAGTCGAAATTCCCGGAGTCGATGTCGGCGCGGCTGCAATAACCCATGCGATCGGACGGGACATTAACGCATTTCGGCGTGCCGAAAGCGTTCGGGGGCTGAGTGGTGTCCAATTTGGTGCAGGGCGCCGTGCCGGTGCTGCTGCCGGCGACGCCGCTCACGGCCAGATCGCTGCGCTTGGTGACGTCGGCGTCGGCGGAAGAATCACTGATGTTGGCGTCCGTCCTCTTCAGGTTCCAGACCTTCAGCTGGTAGCCGGCGGTATCCGAGCCTTCCCAGCTGTAGAACACCTGGTTATCGGCCGCGTCAGGAAGCTGGCAAAGACGGATCTGCGAATAATAGGCGACTTCCTCGGTGATGATGTCGGTGAATTCGGAACAGCCGTTCTCCTGCTCGGTGCAGGCCGTGGCCGTGGAGGGTATGAAATAGATGGGGAACTTCTCCTGGCGTTCGAAATCCGTGGCGCCCTGCTTGAAGACGTCATAGCCGACGCATTCGGCCGGACAGGCGTCCTTGGGGGTGGTCACCCCGGGTATCGCGGGTTCGCCGCTCGCCGGGTTATACAAGTCGCAACCCAGTTCGTTCTCACGGCAGATGGCGGCGAATGAAGCGCATTCCTGACGGTCGCCGTCCTCGCCGATACAACCCAGATACTTCGGCGGGACCTTGGCGAAGACCGTGTTGCTGGCCACGCCATAACCGTCGTGGAACTCCGTGCTGGACCCTTCGACCAGCATGACATCATCTACCACGGTACTGGAGCCGACGATGTCCAGCACGGCGCGGGAGATCGGCACGTTGAACATAAATGAGCAGGAAACGCGGGCCAGTCCGGTGGTCGCATCAAAAATACCGGAGGGAACCGACAGCTCCACGCCGCTGCCGACCCGGTCACAGGTGTAAGCGGCGTCGCCGGACTTGGTCGTGATGTCGCCAGAAACGAATGAAACGAAAGCGCTTCCGTCGGCGCTCTTGAATTTCAGATTGAGACGGGCCGAGTTGCCGGCGCTTTCGCTCTTAAAGACGGCGGACAGGGTATAGGTCTTGTTGGCCGCGACCGGAATGCGGTCCTGGACCACCCGGTTGGTGATGGTGCAGGTGCCGCTGCCCTTGTAGACCTTGCAGCGCTGCGTTGCGTTGGGTTGAGCCACCAAACTGGGGCAGGCACACCCCTGTTCGCTGCCGCAGCTGTCGTCGACGCAAGTGGTCTGAGTGGCTCCGGCCGTCGGACCGACCCGCAGCGACGCGTTGCCGCTGATCAATAGGGACGCGCCGGACGCGGCGGTGATCGTTGCGCCGGGGCCGTTCGACGGCACTTTGCCGAACGGCGACCAGTACTTGGCGTGGTCCGGTTCGCCGTCGCCGTCGCCGTCCTCCAGTTCATCGAAGCTGCCGTTCCGAATGAGGTTGAGCGACTGATCTCCTTCGAACTTGATCAACGAGGAACAGCCGTTCTTGTCCACGGCGCACAGGGCGACGGACTTGTTGAAATACTTGGTCGGCGTTTCCAGCCAGTCATCGCCCTTTTCCTGCTCATTGCCGGCGACGGTGGAGCAAGTGCGGGAACCGACCTGGACCTTGCAGGAGTAGCTGATGGCACAATCGCATTTGCTCGCCACGGTGTCGCCCCAAGTCGGGGAAGAGGCGGAGCACGATGATTCGGCCAAGGTGCAGATCTCCTGGCGCGAGTTGATGCATGTCTGCTCGTTCTGATTGACCTGACAGGTGGCCGTACTGGCGCAGTCGCACCCGCCGACGGTGGCGCAGTCGGGTTGACCCACTGGCAGGCTGCAGACGAAGGCATTCAACCGGGTGGCGTAGGCCTGACAACCGACGTTGCTGGCATTGCAAACGCCCCGGTCGATGGTATTGGTGATGTAATTTACCTTCTTGTTGCCGACACGGGCAGTGAGCGTGCGGCAGGTATTGAACTGTTCCGGGCAGGAATCGCCGTTGAACCTCGTTGTTTTTCTAGTCGACTTGAGGTCACGGGA
>CAYPMU010000002.1:0-1681 GCA_964411975.1 uncultured Gammaproteobacteria bacterium
ATCCTGTCGCTGGTGATCGTTGTTCATGAGTACGGCCATTAAGTGGCCATGCGCCGCAACGGCATCAAGGTACTGGAGTTCACCATCGGGTTCGGCCCGACGCTCTGGAGCCGCACGCTCAAGAGCGGCACCGAGTTCAAGATCAAGCCGATCCTGCTCGGCGGCTACGCCCGGCCGATCGCCGAAGGCCCGGAGTCCCTGGGAGCGGCCAGCCGCTGGACGCGCTTCAAGGTCTTCATGGCCGGCATGTTCTTCAACTCCGTCGCCGCCTGTCTGACGCTGACGGTCCTGATCTACGCGACCGGCAAGATGCCCGTCGTCCTGCACCCGCTCGTGGGCTGGGCGCCGGAATGGCTCATCCCCGTCATCGCCGGCGTGCTCGGCTCGTTCGGCGTCTGGTTGGCCACGCCGCCGCTCATCGTCTGGCTGATCGTCACCAGTTTCGGCAACTTCGTCGAAGGGGTGGCCGGACCGGTCGGTATCATCCACATGGGCAGTCAGATCGCCGGCCAGGGCGCCGCCGCCCCGACCATCGGCGACCTGCTGATCGGTTACGGGTTCTTCTTTTACATGCTGAACACGGCGGTCGCCGGCTGCAACCTGCTGCCGCTGTTCCCGCTGGACGGCGGACACGTGTTCTCGCTGCTGCTCGAGAAGATCGGCGGCAAGAAGCATGGCGTCCCGCTGGTCAAGGTCTTCCGGATCGCCACGGCGGCGCTGTTCATCGCGCTCATCGTCCTTTGCTTTTACTCGGACTTCGCCCGTCTCTTCTCCGGGCGCGTGCTCGGCGCGCAGTAGTCCTTCTTTCGTCAGACCCGCTCTCGCGGGTCTTTTTATAAAAAATATTTTACCGATAAGGCTGATTTTCACCACTTTCCCTAAAAAAGGGACAGTCCCCTTTTTAGAGTTTTCCGGCACTTGCATTATTTTTTCGGGGCTGGTAAGACCGCGGTCTGATATGCCCCGTAGCGCGCGCATACTCGATCAGGAAGGCGTATACCATGTCGTCTGCCGCGGCAATGACCGCCAGCCGGTGTTCCGCGACGCCGCCGATTTCAGGGCGTTCAAACGTCTGCTGTCGAAGTGCAAACTGGAAATGATCTTTCGCCTGAATCATTACGTATTGATGACGAATCACTTTCATTTGGTGATCCAGGCCGGTGCGGCGCACGCCCTTTCAGAGGTCATGAAATGGCTCAACCAAGGCTATTCCATGTATTACAAGAAGAAGTACGGCACGATCGGGCATCTGTGGCAGGATCGGTTTCATAGCAAGCTCATAGCCGATGACCGGCATCTGTTGATGTGCGGAATCTATATCGAGTTGAATCCGGTACGCGCCGGCATTTGTTCCAACCCGCGGAGTTATCCCTGGTCCAGCTACCGTCATTACGCCTATGGAGTCATCGACTCTTTGGTCGATGAGAGCGTTGCTTTCTCGGGTCTGTCAGCCGACCCCAGCGAACGTCGCGCCGAGTACCGCAGCCTCGTTGATTCCTGGATTGACTAAAAATAAATTTTGTCCGTCGCTTGAGCTTATTTTCAGCCACTTTCCCTAAAAAGGGGACAGTCCCCTTTTTACAAAAATAAAAACGGGGGACGCATCCCCCGTTTTTCGTATCTCTGTTATTTCGCGGCCATGGCCTTGTTGATGGCCTTCATCAGCCGGGACTTCATGCGG
>CAYPMU010000002.1:1691-15579 GCA_964411975.1 uncultured Gammaproteobacteria bacterium
GGCGGTGTTCTTCTTCATCACCTTGTTCTGGGCCGCCTTGTCGATCTGCTTGATGACCTGCTTCGCCAGCTCGGCCGCTTTCTTCACGTCCTTGGCTTCGAGAGCCTTGCGGATGGCGCGGCGGATAAAGGCGATGGCGTTCTTGACCTGCTTGTTGCGCAAAGTGCGCTTTTTGGCCTGGCGCAGGGCTTTTTCGGCTGCTTTCTTGATCGGCATAATTTAAGCCAAAATGAGGCTGATTACGATGAATACAACGAGTCTATCCGTATTTGCGCTAACCGTCAAGGGACATCGGTCGCGACCGGCGCCCCAAGCGGTCGGGCCGGCCCGGGCAACCGCTCATTCGATGAGCTTCACCTGCTCCAGCTTCCCGGCCAGCTTGGTATAACCGGCGTTGACGTTGTCCATCGCCCCCTTGGCGTTGGTGATATGCCGCGACAGGACGCCCAGCCCCTCGTTGAAGCGCAGCGACTCCTGCTGGACGCCTTTCAAAATATCCCAGATCTTCTGGGCCTGCTCCTGCAGCTTGCCGCGCTCCATGCCCATCATGATCACCCGCAGGAAGTTGAAAAAACCGTGCGGCGAGGTGACCAGGACGTTCTTGGTCTTGGCGTAGTCCAGGAGCTCGTTCTCGTCGTCGGTCAGGATATGGTAATAGACGTTCTCCGACGGCACGTACATCACCGCGAAGTTGACCGTGCCCTCGTCCGGCAGGATGTACTTTTTGCTGATGTCGTCGATGTGCTTGCGGACGGCCTTCGCGAATTCGCGGCCGGACAGCTTCCGCTCTTCGTCGGTCGTCGCCCGGGTCAGCTGCTTGAAATTCTCCAGCGGGAACTTGGAGTCGATCGGCACGACGCCGGCCTTGGTCCGGACCAGCGCGTCCACGGTCTGGCCGTCGCGGAACTTGAACTGGAGGTCGTAATGCTCCGGTGAAAATACCTGGGCCAGCATGTCGGCCAGGATCTGTTCGCCGATGTTGCCGCGCATTTTGGGGTGCAGCAGCTCGTTGAATTCCTCGAAGCCTTTGAACCGTTCCTGGACCGTTCCCAGCTCCTTCTGCACGCCCATGATGACGTGCGCGGCCTTGTCTAGGCGCTCGGCGATCTTGGAGGTGGTGTTGTCCAGGCGCTCGCTCATGCCCTGGATGTTCTGGTTGATCATCAGCAGGCTCTTGTCGCTGCCCTGGGCGTCCCTAAGGTCCTTGATCTGGCGCACGGCCGAGAGAATGACGAACAATAGCGCCGCCACGGCGACGATAATGACGATGAGCAGGACGGTATCAAGCATAGAAAAAAATCAGCACGTTTATTTTTCGAGATTCATGAGCAAGTAGAGGATGACGCCAAGCAGAATGAACCCTCCGACCACGACTAAGATCATCACATGGACATATGATAGCGGATTTTATTTGACTTGGCGACACCAAGAACCGGTATTAAGTCGTGTAGTTAGATAAATATTTTACGACACAAGATATGACCAGAACTGAGCCAAATAAGACAATATTTTAATAACACGCAGGGCGGTCTGATCTTGCGTCATTGCCTTCGCATATACTATATCGGCGAGCATATATTTACGTACGGCCGGAGCGGCAGTCCCAGCTCGGCAAAAAACAAAACAAGCCTCCGAATGATCAGAGACTTGTTTTGGTGGACCCGAAGGGACTCCCCTCGCGTCCGACTCGGGCCCGGGCGCTCCGCACGAGACGCACTCGGTCCTGCGCCAGCTCGAACCTCCCCGGCTCGCGTCTACTCGCGTTCTTCGAGTCCCTTGCTTATATCATAAAGCCCCGAGCTCGCGCTCAGGGCTTAATGGTGGACCCGAAGGGACTCGAACCCTTTACCTCTGCAATGCGAATGCAGCGCTCTACCAGATGAGCTACGGGCCCGTGATGATCTGGTCACGATTATAGTTTTCTTTCAAATGTGCGTTTTCAGCGCAACAGCTCGCCACTGTCGGCCGATGCGTGAAATATTACCCAAGTATTGGAATCGTGTCGAGCCCTGGGCAGCCACCCGGGACTTCCGATCGGCGCCGAACGCACGCTGCCGCCGGCTGACGCGTCGCGGACATTGGGATGGTGCCCCCAGAAGGAATCGAACCTCCATTTTATCCTTAGGACGGATCTGTTCTATCCATTGAACTATGGGGGCGCGGCACCATCCAGCCTAGCGATTATGGCACTAAAAAATAGGCTTGTAAAGCCCCGAATTATGCTTATTTTGGTCACAATGACAGTGCATAGGACGTATCTCATCTAACAAGGCCGGATTTTAGCTAAAACTCAGATAGGGGACTGTCCCCTGGCTATGGGCGGTGGGGAATTCGGTAATTACCTCGTTGTTCCACGTGAAACAATCCTCTGTTCATATTGTCGCGAAGGATATCTAGAACAATCTGTCCCATAAGTCATGTTTCACGTGAAACATTGCCTTGACCGAACTTCAGGTCGTGTTAATCTATGGGCGCCTAACCACAGTGAACGCCATCCAAGGAGCGCGTCATGGCCGACGAAAACAAGAACGAATTCCCTCAGACCCGGCCCGACAAGGACCAACCGAACAACGAATTCGTCTGGATCGTACTCATCGCTCTTTTTATCGGTCTGCTGCTGTTCAGCGGCTATGGCCTCATGGTCATCTACCAGGTGTTTGTTGACCTTTTGACTGGCGCCACTGGCTCGCTGCAGCCGCCGAATCCCCTGTTTTAGCCTTGAATTACCAGGCTGCATAACACAAGGACCGCCCCTTTTCCGGCCCTTTTTTTGTTAAAAAATTCATCGTTCACTTAAGGCGGAAAAGCCCCGTTTTTAGGAAAAAGGGGACAGTCCCCTTTTTACTTTTTCTTGAGGGCATTTTGGTCGGACAACTAGGGCATCATGATTGCGGCTGACGGTATTTATTGTTTCACGTGAAACATGCCGCCAGCATTGACAAAAGCCGATTTTTGGTTCTAAATTACCCTAGGTCTTTCACTGAATGACAGAGAGGAGTCCGTCATGACGGAAGAAACCAGACGTCCCGAAAATGCCGAGGCGGACAGCAACGCCGGCGTCAACGTCATCGGTACCGTGTTCATCATCCTGCTCTTCGCAGCCCTCGTCGGCTCACTCGCGTACTTCGTGGTCACGGTGGTCATCCCCGGGATCGCCGCCGGCCTCGCCCAGTTCAGCGCCATGGGCAGCCAGGGCAACATTGACCCGATGTTCAGGTGAACCGCGACGGGTAGGCGACTAAGCAGCCATCAGTCGCCGCCATATCAACTCATCCATCCTGGATGAGTTTTTGTTTCACGTGAAACAAATTACTTCCGTGTCCATACGTGTACGTTAAGTTGATAATAATATTTTACGACACTTAAAAATTAACGCATAGACACCTGGCTGGATCACGCTGGACAAGAACGTGAAGGACGATGATATCGGCACAGCCAAGGGCGTCATCGGCTGCGGCATTCTGGCGGCCGACATGGCAATGTTACCGTCGCGATGCCGTCGTCGGCGTCCGTCACGCTGACCAACTGCCGACCGATCTTCGCCGACACCGGCACCTGGTTGCTTTTCGTGCGTCATATTTCTCATCCACCCCCTGTCAACAACATATAGCCATGGGGAAACACTTTAAGCTCGATGCCCCAAAAATCTGTGGATAAGAGTGTGGAAATACAGGCCAAAATGTGAACAACCCGGTTGTTCAGAAGCTCAAGTCGTAATTCGGTCATAAGCTTATCCACAAGATGTGCATATTTACGCATGATTTAGGCAAAAAAAAGTCGCAGCCGAACTATTGAGAACATGTTCAAAAAATGGTAGAATATTATTGTAATGTAAGTGGCGGTAAAACGACCGCCGATACGGCATTACGAGGACAAAAACGATAAAACGTCATAGACCCCCCATGCCTCAAATCAAATACAAAAAGATCTTCGGATTGATCGGTTGTGTTTCGCTGCAGCTCGTATTGATTTTGCTACCCACGTACCATGTGCTCGCTGAAATGTCTTCAGCGAGTTTTAAAATCCCCAGCGACGTCGTCAGCATCGGCGGCGGCCGCGGCACTTCCGCCAGCTTCATCGTCGAGGACACCATCGGCGAGGACGCCACCGGCGAGGGCATCAACAGCGCCAGCTTCTCTCTCTGCGCCGGGTTCCAGTGCATGGCCAGCGAGAGCTTCCTCAGTTTCAGCATCAAAGAAGGCACGTCATCCCCCGGCTCGGCCGGCGCCGGCGTCAACCTCGGCACGCTGACGACGTCTGCCGTCGCCACCTCCAACGGCTCGACCATCAATTCCATTTTCATCACCGGCGAATCCAGCGCCGGCAGCACGGTCATCCAGGTCAGAAGCCTGAACTCGTCCCTGAAGAGCACCAGCACGCCGAGCGCGACCATCGACTCCGCCACCGACGCGTCGCTGACGGCCGGCGAGGAAGGCTATGGCGTGTGCGTGTTCTCCGCCACCAACTTGACCTCCAGCGCGCCCTATAACGGCACCTGCGACAAGACCACCGGGCACAGCACCGGCCTGGTCAACGGCACGCCGCAGACCATCCTGTCGGCTCCCGGATATTTTCAGAGCGGCGCCGCGGAAATACTGGTCAAGGCCGCCATCACCGCGCTGATCCCCGGTTTGCCCGATTACGCCGATACTTTGACGTTCATCATGACCACGACGTATTGAGCGGCCGGAGCGGTCGTTCTTTTTCATTCCGCCATCAAAAAGTATATCCGCTTCGCGCCGGCACACGCCGCCGAGGAACAGGACCGAAACTTGGGGGTAAGGTCTTGGGCCGCGGTTGGGTGAAACGACCGCGAAGAGCGGGACAAAACAACTGGCGAGCCCCGAAGCGCGCGACTCGGGGCAAGCTGTGCGCCTTAAAAAGCGCTCAGACCGCGCGTAAGTCGGTCGTTAGTTCCGCGGGTATCTACCAAAGGTCGATAGACTTCCGTGAGTTTCCGGTAAGCCGCCGCAGGCCTCAGGGCCGCGACGGGACGGGGACCGTCCTAACGGAGGTGAACGAAAAAACCGCTCAAGCGGGGGTTAACCCAAGCGGTTTTAGGACGAATCGAACGTCCCCGGCGGGTTTCCGTCAAGGCATCCAAAAATGCCGCGCCGACTCCCCTACATCGATCTTCCATAGCTCGAGAGTGGAGGACTGAGACGGCGTCAAGACGCGTTCCCAACGGGGAAAGAAAGGTCTAAAACACATGAAAAACAAATTAATCAGGCTGGCCGCCAAAGCGGCGACGGTGGGCATGGTCGTCTCCATGTTCGCCCCGTCCCTGCCGGTCAGCGCCGCCGCGCTGACGACGATGAGCGACGTCATGAGCCGCCAACAGATCGCCACGCTGTCGGACCACACCATTAAGTTCACCGCGGTCAGCGGCGTGGCCGCGGCCGGCACCGTCACCGTCACCTTCCCGGCGGGTTTCACCCTGACCGGCGTGGGTTTCGGTGACCTGGATTTGGCCGTAGGTACGTCCGCCTGTTCGGTGAGCGGCGGCGGCACGTTCACGGATAAGACGCTGGCGGCTACGGCCTCCGGAGCAACCTGGGGTGCGGCTGTTTCCGGCCAGGTGATCACTTTCACCAGCGACACGGATACGATCGCCGCCAATCTGTGTGTGAGCATCGAGATCGGTACGGTCGCGGATAGCGGCGTGAACTCGATCACCAACCACAGCACGGCCGGCACGTATGACCTGGCCTTGACGTCAGGCGCTTCCGACACTGGGCACATTCTGATCCCGGTCGTCGACAGCGACAACGTCACGGTGACGGCTAACGTCGCCCAGACGATGGTCTTCGACGTCCGCGTCCACGGCAGCGGTTCCTGCGCCGCCATTGAGAACGGCTCGAGCTGGGATGTCCCGCTCCTCACGCTGTCCGCTACCGCGGTCACGCCCAGCAGCAACCATATCTGCCTGAAGCTGGAGACCAACGCCAGCGCCGGCGCCGTCATTCAGGTCCGGGACGACAATACCGGCCTGCTCAGTGCCACGCCGTCCCACACCATCGCTTCCGCCAGCGCCACTCTGGCGGCCGGAACCGAGGGTTATGGTCTGTGCATTGACGCGGTCAATACGACCTCCGGCGGCCCGATCATCAAGGCTGGCGCTTACAGCGCCAACACTTGCGGCGCGGGTCCGTACTCGGTCATTGGCCTGACCACGACCTGGTCCGACTTGGCCAATTCGTCCAGCGTACCGGTCATTGGTGCCGGTCATACATCTGTCGACATGCGGGTCGCGGCGTCCATCGATAGCACCACGCCCGCCTCGACGCTGTATACGGACAAGATATATTATCGCGCGACGGCCACGTTCTAAGCCTGGTCTTCGCCCGCGACTCCTCTTGGCGCCTCTGCGCCTGAACGCCAGGGGACAGTCCCCGTTCGGGGACAGTCCCCGGTGACGTTCAGCCGGGGGCCGGGCCTCCTCCCGGCTCCCGGCAAGAGGATTCGGAACGCGGAGAACAGACGATAAGCAGCCCTTCGACTCGCTACGCTCGCTCAGGGAAAAAATAAATACTCCCTGAGTAAGGCCGCCAAGCGGCCGCATCGAAGGGGTACATCTATCGAAACTATGAAGCACAAACTGAAAATCTTTTTACTCGGTCCGGCGATGCTGCTGGGGCTGTTCCTGCTGCCCTCGAACGCCAGCGCCCTGACCATTTCGCCGGCCTTTATCGACCAGTCCCTGAATCCCGGCGACGCCGTGATCCAGACCATGATCCTCTTTAACGAGACCGCGACCCCGCTCACTCTTTACCCGCAGACCGCCAATTTCACTGCCGGCGACGAAGAGACCGGTTCGCCGAAATTCTACGACGCTAACGAGGACCCCTACGGCACGGCCCTGGCCAAATGGATCACATTGGAGACCGGCGACACACCGATCGAGCTCCAACCGCAGCAGCGGATCAGCCTGGTCTACACCATCAATGTTCCCATGGACGTCCAGCCGGGCGGCCACTTCGGGGCCCTGATCCTGGGCACGCAGCCCCCGGGCGTCAAGGACACCGGCATCGGCATCGAACATCAGATCGGCCAGCTCATTTTCGTGCGGGTGTCCGGCGACATCAAAGAGCAGGCCAGCCTGGCCGAGTTCGGGTTCAAGAACCCCAAGGTCTGGTACAACACCCGGCCGGTGGAGTTCTTCGTGCGTTTCGAGAACAGCGGCAACACCCACCTTCGTCCGACCGGCAACCTTTTCGTCAAGAATTGGTGGGGCAAGCAGGTCGCATCCGTCGTCATCAACGGCGATTTCAAGAGCGTCCTGCCGCACAGCATCCGCCGCTTCGAGTTCGCCTGGGGCGGAACCGGCGGCGCGATCAAAAAAGAGGATCTGGGATTGATCGAGGGTCTGGTGCAGGAGTGGCAGAATTTCGCCATCGGCAAGTATAAGGCGAACCTGGTCCTGACCTACGGCGCCGAAAGCAAGGTCATCTCCGACGAGCGCGAGTTCACGGTCTGGCCGTGGCGGCTGATGTGCGCCGGCGGCGTCGTCCTGCTGCTGGTCCTGCTGTTCTTCGCCCTGCTGATGAAGCTGAACAACCTGGCCGTGATCCGGAGGTACGAGCGGATGAAGAAGCTGGAGAAGAAGTAGCTGATCATTGAATACTGTTCGAGCGGAGCGAAGCGGAGTCGAGAACCGGCCTCAAGGAAGCTTCTCGACTCCCCGCCAAAGGCGGGTCGCTCGAAGAATATAGGCAATTGAAACCGCGAGGTGATCCCTCCGCCCGAGGCGGAGGGTGATCCCTGCGGCTGCAAGCCCGGGAAGTCGAGGAGCGGATGGGTCCAAAACGAAGACCTCATCGCTCGGCGACCTCCAGGCGGAACGACCGCACGAAAAAACCGACGGGGTATCGGGGGATGGGGGTCTTCTCGATGCCCTTCCGGGAATGGCGCCGTTAAAGCGACGCTATTCCCGGGACAAAGCAAGTTCAGCGAGTTTTCAGCGATTTATATAATGAAACCATCAGGATCAGCGGACAACCTGCGTCCAGCCTGGACCAAACGGCTCAACCGGCTCAACGTCGGCATGGCTTTTGCTTTGCTGGCGATCCTCGCCCTGACGGCCTCGGTCCTGTGGGTCCGCGCCACCTCGGTCACCAACCTCAAGGACCAGATGTCCAACCAGCTTAAGGCGACGGCCGCGGCCCACCAGTTCAATTTCACGCTGGCGCCGGGCAACAGTTTCGGCCCGGGCGAGGCCATCGCCGTCGATCTCCCGGCCGACTTCGTCCAGGCCGGCGTCTGGGCCACGGCCGACTTCTCCCTGACCGACGGCACGGCCCGGACGGTGACGGCGGTCAACGCCGGTCCCGGCGCCTCGACCGCGGCCTGCGCCGACGGCGTCAATGACATCGGCGTGGCCTTCGACACGACCGCGCTCATCTTCCGTGTCATCCCCTGCGGCCCGTCGTTCGCCGCCAGCGCCGCCGGCGCCTCCGTCACCTTCACCGTCGACGGCGAGACCCCGGACGGCACGCTGACCAACCCGGCGACGGCCGGCTCCTACCAGATCGACATCCTCGACGCCGCCGGCGACTGCACCAACCCGCTCACCGACGTCTGTTCCCTCGCCGTGGCCGTGGTCGACTCCGACACGGTCAACATTTCGGCGATGATCGCCAGCGTCTGCGGCAACAGCATCATCGAACCGGGCGAAGGCTGCGACGACGGCAACGTCGCCAGCGGCGACGGCTGCAGCGCGACCTGCCAGATAGAGAGCGGCGGCGGCGGAGGCGGTCCGCCTCCGGACACCGTCCCGCCGGTCATCTCCGCCGTGGCCTGCACCGCCATCACCCAGACCGGGATGACCATCATCTGGACCACCGACGAAGCCGCCGATTCGCTGGTCCGCTACGGCCTCACCTCGGGCTACGGCTCGACGGCCGCCGATTTCGGTTATCTGACCAACCATTCGGTGCCGCTGGCCGGCCTGGCTTCGGGCACGCTTTACCATTTCCAGGTCTGCTCGTCCGACGGCTCCAATAACCAGTCCTGTTCGGCCGACAACGCCTGCAGCACCGTGGACGAGACGCCGCCGACCATCACCAACGTCCAGGTCATCAACATCACTTCGACCAGTGCGACCGTCACCTGGACGACCGACGAGAATTCCACCTCCTTCGTCGACTACGGCCTGCCGGCCGGACCGCCCTACGCCCTGACCGACGGCCAGGCCGACTCGGTCACCAGCCACTCGGTCACGCTGTCCGGCCTGACGCCCGGCACCACCTACCATTTCCGCGTCCGTTCGGCCGACGCCTCGAGCAACGAGCGCATCACCGTCGACGCTTCTTTCGCCACGCTGGCGCCGCCGGATACGACGCCGCCGGTCATCTCCAACGTCCAGGTCACGGCCATCACCGCTTCCGGCGCGACCATCACCTGGACGACCGACGAGAACGCCAACTCCTACGCGGATTACGGGGCCGCCGCGCCGCCGCCTTACGCTTCCACCGCCGGCCAGAACGACTCGGTCACCAGCCACACCGTCGTCCTGAGCAGCCTGGCCGAGAACACGACCTTCAATTATCGCGTGCGGTCCGCCGACGCCGCGGCCAACGAGGCTTCGACGGCCAACGCCACGTTCAAGACGCTCGACGTCACGCCGCCGGTCATCTCGGCCGTGACCGTTACCAATATCACGGCGACCGGCGCGCGCATCACCTGGACCACCAACGAGGCGTCCGACTCGACCGTCGATTACGGCAAGACGACCGCCTACGGTTCGACACAGACCAACGCCAGCCTGGTCACCAGCCACCAGATCGACCTGACCGGGCTCGAACCGAACACGACCTACAACTACCGCGTCACGTCCAAAGACCCCTCGACCAACCAGTCCGTCTCGGCCAATTTCACCTTCACGACGCCGCTGCCGCCGGCGCCGGTCATCTCGAATATCCAGGCGACGATGATCACCCAGACCGGCGCGCGCATCACCTGGACCACGACCACGGCCTCGGATTCCAAGGTCGATTACGGCAAGACGACCGCCTACGGTTCGACCCTGGCCAACGCCACCCCGGTCACCAGCCACCTCATCGTGCTGACCGGCCTGACCAAGGGCACGGCCTACAATTTCCGCGTCAGCTCGACCGACGCCTACGCCCAGGCCGCCGTTTCCGGCAACAACACTTTCTCGACGCTGGCCGACACCACGGCGCCGGCCAACGTCACCGGCTTCACGGCCACGGCCGGCGACAGCCAGGTCACCCTGACCTGGGTCAACCCGACGGACGCCGACTTCCAGGGGGTCAAGATCGTGCGCAGCACGACCGGCATCCCGACCGGACCGACCGACGGCACCGAGATCTACAGCGGGACCGGCACGTCGGTCGTCAACCCCGGGACCAACGGCGTCACGTATTATTACGCCGCCTTCGCCTTTGACGACGTGCCCAACTACTCATCGGGCGCGGTCGCCACCGCCACGCCGGCCGGCCCGCCGGACACCACGGCGCCGGGGAACATCACCAATTTCACGGCCGTCGCCGGCGACAGTCAGATCACCCTGACCTGGGTCAACCCGACGGACGCCGACTTCCAAGGGGTCAAGATCGTGCGCCGTTCCCTGACCTGCCCCACGTCGGCCACCGACGGCACCGTGGTCTACGACGGCACCGGCACTTCCAAGCTCGACGCCGGCCTGTCGAACGGCACGCTTTATTGCTACAAAGCCTTCACTTACGACGCGGTCCCGAATCTTTCTTCCGGCGTCGAGGCTTCGGCCACGCCGGTCGCCCCGGCCGACACCACGCCGCCGGGCCCGGTCACCGGCCTGACCGCCGTGGCCGGCGACGCCCGGGTCCAGCTGATCTGGACGAATCCCGCCGACACCGACTGGGCCGGCACCCGCGTCCTGCGCCAGACCGGCGGCTATCCGGCCGACCCGACCGACGGCTCCATCGTCTACGACGGCGTCGGCGACAGCACGCTGGTCCTGGGGCTGACCAACGGCACGACCTATTATTTCGCGGCCTACGCCTACGACGCCAAGTCGAACTTCGCGCCGGCCGCGACCGCCGAAGCGACGCCGGAGGCCGGCGCCGCGCCGCCGCCGCCGCCATCCTGCACCGATACCGACGGCGGCAAGAACATCGAGGTCAAGGGCTCGGCCACGGACAACGGCGGCACCTACGACGACGCCTGCGCGGACGCGGCCGCGGTGACGGAATACTACTGCGAATCCGGCGCGGCCCGTTCCGAGGTCCTGTCCTGCTCCGCCGGCTACAAGTGCCTGGGCGGCCGCTGCGTCATCGAAGCTTACCAGCCGGCCCTGACGGTCTGCGGCAACGGCATCTGCGAGGGCACGGAGAACAGCCTGAACTGCGCGGCCGACTGTCCGGTGGCGCCGGTCGCCCCGCCCGTCGTGCAGGAAAGCCCGACGGTCGCCCCGGAAGAACACCTGACCCTCCGGGATTTCCACTTCTACGCCACCGCCAGCCGCATCCGCCTGCGCCTCGACATCGATGATCACGTGACGGTCTTCCCGACCATGACCGTCATCGTTTACCTGCCGGACGCGAACATACCCAAGCCGGTCAAGAGCGCTTTCGTCAATTACCTGAACGCGGCCTACATGATGCGGCCGACGGCCAGCTTCGAGACCCAGCTCACCACTTCGTCCGCGCTCGGGCTGAAGCCGTTCAGCATCGTGGTCAATTACGATGACGGCACCAGCGATACCATCGCCGGCCAGCTCGACGTCGTGCCCTTCGGCCAGGTCTACGAGACCGCGGCCGGCGGCGACGTCGGCGTCACCGGGGCGCGCGTCACCCTGCTCAAGGACTTCGGCGGCGGCAACTTCGGCCTGTGGGCCGGCGGCGTCTCCGGCCAGGGCAACCCGCAGACCACGGGCGAGGGCGGGCGTTACGGTTTCATCGTCGAACCCGGGACCTACAAGCTCATCGCCGCCAAAGAGGGCTACCGCGACAAGGAAACGCTGCCCTTCCCGGTCAGCGACCAGAACGTCATCACTACCCGGCTCCAGCTCATTCCCCTGCCGCCGCCGCCCGTCGAGAAGATCCAGGACATCATCAATACCGATGCCACGGTCGCCGCCAAGACCGTCGAGGTGGCCAAGGTCGTCACCGAACAGACCGTCTACGCGGCCAAGGCCGCCACCGAGGACGTCAAGGAATTCGTGTCCAACCCCATCGTCGAACAGGCCACCGAGCAGACCGCGGCGCCGATCGCCGCCGCCGTGGCCGTGGCCAACGTCGCTTCCTACAGCGCCGCCACCGCCACCGGCATCCCTTACCTGATGTACCTGTGGTCGCTCCTGAGCCACCCGGTGATGCTCATCGCCCGCCGCCGGCGCAAAAAGTGGGGCGTGGTCTTCGACGCCCTGACCCGCCTGCCGGTCGACCTGGCCATCGTCCGTCTCATCGACGCCAAGACCCAGCGGGTGCTGCGTTCGGCGGTGACCGACAAGGACGGCCGTTACGTCTTCATCGTCCAGCCCGGCCATTACAAGCTGTCCGTGGCTAAGACCGGCTTCCAGTTCCCGACGGTCTACCTGCACAGCCAGAAGGACGCCGTGACCTTCGTCGACATCTACCACGGCGAGCCGCTGGAAGTGAAGGAAGAGACCACCCTGACCCTGAATATCCCGATCGACCCGACGGCCAAGGAGAAGACGCCGCGCCGCATCATCTTCGAAGGCATCGCCCGCCGCATGCAGACCAGCCTGGGCATCATCGCCATCATCTTCATGGCCGGCGCCGCCTTCATTACGCCTTCGCCGTTCGTCTTCGGCATGCTGGCCGCCAACGTCGTCGTCTTCGTCGTCTTCCGCCGCCTCTCCGTCACCGGCCGGCCGAAGAGCTGGGGCGTGGTCTACGACGAGAAGACCAAGAAGCCGCTGGCCAACGCCCTGGCCCGCATCTTCGAGGCCCGCTTCAACAAGCTGCTCGAGACCCAGATCACCGACAGCAAAGGCCACTACACCTTCCTGGTCGGCCGCAACGTCTATTTCGTGACCTTCGAGAAACCCGGTTACCAGAAGCAGCAGAAAGGCCCGGTCGACCTGGTCGACGAGAAGAAGGCCAAGGAAGGCGTCATCGGATTCGACGCGGCCCTGCAGCCGGTCACGGGCGAACAACCGGCGGCCGGCAAGGGGGCCGAACCCGCGGCGAAACCGCCGGCCGCGCCGGGTACTCCGGTCGCGCCTCAGGCTCCCGCCACGCCGGCCAGTCCGGTCATAGGAGGCATGGAAGGCGGCCTGGCCCAGGCTAAACCGGCCGCGCCTCAGGCCGCGCCGCCTGTGGTTCCGGCCGCGACCGCCGCGCCTCAGGCCGCCGCTCCGCCGTTTGCCGCGCCGAAAGCCGTTTCGTGGGAATTGCAGTTGCTGCAGAAAGCGGCGGCCGCCAAGCCGCCCGCGGCCGCGCCTCAGGACGCCGCGCCGGCTCAGTCTCCGGCGACGCCGGCCATTCCGCCGCCAACTGAAGCCTCTTCGGCCAAGCCGGCTGCCGCTCCGACCGCTCCGGCCAAGTCATCTCCGGCTTGGGCGGGATTCGTCCAGCCCAAGACGCCGCTGATACAGGATCTTGAACACGCTCATCCGGGCGAGCGAAAACCCGACGAACCGGTCATCAAAGTCATGCCGCAACCCAGCCAGACCCCCGTCACGTCGCCGACAAAACTGCCAGACGCCCTGGCCGAGCAACCGACGATGACGCCGCCAGTGCCGCCAGTGCCGCCAGTGCCGCCAGCCGCGACGGCCAAACCGCTTCCCGGCCTGATCCAGGACGTGACCGCCGCGCATCCCGAGACGAAGCAGATCATGGATCAAGGGACGGCACATCCGGAGGGCGAGAAAGCGGTATCAATACCGGTTTCGGCGAAGGCTTCCGTCCAGAAACCGAACTTC
>CAYPMU010000002.1:15589-16172 GCA_964411975.1 uncultured Gammaproteobacteria bacterium
AGACAGTAAGCCGTCAGGCGGCACGATGGGCATGGGGACGGAAAAGCGTCCGCCGTCCGTTGCCTCGCCGGGCAGCAGTCCGCCGCCGGAACCGCCGTCGCCGGCGGGAGGTCCGCCGGAAGACCAGCCGATATGAGTCGGATAAGGCAGAGGCGACGAACGTCTATATAATAAGGAAGAGGAAAGATCGCGACTGAAGATCATTCAACGAGTAAACAGCGAGCGGCCGAGTGGTTCTGGAAAGGTCCAGGACCGCTCCCCGGTCTCTGGTTGCAGGGATCATATATATAAGAGAGACGGACAGTCGGTCCTAAAGGCCCATGGCCTGGTGGACGCGCGTCCTGTCCGTGTCTCAGGGGTAATTCTCTCAGGATGTCTGTTGCTTCGGGAACATCTGGAGAAAATCGTCGAACCAGCTCAAATAAGCTGACTTTCCGGCCCAAAGGCTGGCCGGCCGTTTTGACGTACCTGCTTGGTTTCGCCCTGGTCTTCGCGGCGTTGGCCGCGCCGTCCGGCGTCAGGCTGTCCGCCTTCGGTCCCGACGAGAACCGCCTCTTGAACTACCAGGCCCGGGTCACCGACG
>CAYPMU010000003.1:0-15687 GCA_964411975.1 uncultured Gammaproteobacteria bacterium
AGACCAGGCCCGGGCGATCTGCCGCGGCCTGATCAGGATGGAGCGGGGCAGCGCCGGTTGCCAAGGCCGGCAGAAAGCGGATACACTGTTGCTGAATGAGAACGCCCAGATCGCCACGCTGCCGGCGCTGGAGATCGAGGAGGACGACGTCAGTTGCGGCCACGCCAGCGCCACCGGCCGGCTGGACCGGGAACAGTTGTTCTACCTGATGTCGCGGGGCCTGGACGAGACCGCGGCCACCCGGCAGCTGGTCGACGGTTTTTTCGCGCCTTTGGTCCGGGACATGCGCGGCCACGGACTCGAGGACATGGTGTCCTGTCTCATCGGGCACCGCCTGGGTGCGCCGGCGGATAACGAAGCGAACGTCAACTTATGCGACCGACCCTGAAAAAGATCGATACCGCGTCGATCCGCCGCGATTTCCCGATGTTCCGGGCCCGGCGGCGGCCTTTTGTCTATCTGGACAGCGCCGCCTCTTCGCAGACGCCCGCGGCGGTGCTCAAGGCCCAGGACGGCTTCTACCGCCGCTACCGGGCCAACGTGCATCGCGGCATGTACGCCGCCAGCGAAGAAGCGACGGCCAGGTTCGAGGCGGCCCGCGGCCGCGTCGCCGGCATGATCAACGCCTCCCCGGATGAATTGGTCTTCACCCGCGGCACGACCGAGTCCTTGAATCTTCTGGCCCAGGTCTGGTCCAAGTCGCTGAAGCCCGGCGACGAGGTCGTTCTGTCGGTGATGGAACACCACAGCAACTTGGTGCCCTGGCAGCAGCTGGCCAAAGAGCGCGGTTTTAAGCTGAAATTCATCGGCCTGACCCCGGAACTCGGATTGGACATGGCCGAGGCGGCCAAGCTGATCACGCCGGCCGTCAGGATAGTTTCCGTGGCCCACATCAGCAACGTCCTGGGTACGGTGAATCCGGTCAAGGAGCTGGCGGCCATGGCTCACGCCCGCGGCGCCGCGATGATAGTCGACGCCGCCCAGTCCGCCGGTCACCGGCCGATCGACGTCCGCGAACTCGATTGCGACTTCCTGGCCTTTTCCGCGCATAAGATGCTCGGCCCGACCGGCATCGGCGCGCTCTACGGCAAACGCGCGCTTTTGGAAAAATTGCCGCCCTACCTTTACGGCGGGGACATGATCAAAGAGGTCAGCCTGGAGGACTCGGTTTGGAACGACCTGCCCTGGAAGTTTGAGGCCGGCACGCCGAACATCGCCGGTGCCGTCGGATTCGGAGCGGCCGTCGACTATATCGAGGCTCTCGGCCTGGACAGGATACATCGCCACGAACGCGAATTGACGGCCTACGCCCTGGAGCGTCTGGCGACGGTGCGGGGGCTGGTCCTGCACGGCCCGCCGCCGGCGCGGGACCGCGGCGGCGTCGTTTCTTTCACCTTGGGCGACATCCACCCTCATGATATGTCATCGATCCTGGGCGGCCAGGGCGTCTGCGTCCGCGGCGGGCATCATTGCGCCATGCCGCTGATCAGGAGCCTGGGGCTGAACGGCACGACCCGGGCCAGTTTCGGCGTCTATAACGACCGGCGCGACATCGACGCTCTGGTCCGGGCGGTCCAAGCCGCGGCCAAGATATTCAAGATATGAAACGCACTGCCCTCAAGCGCAAAAAGAAGCCGGCCGCCGCGGAACGGGGGAACGACGGCCTGTATCGGGAGAACATCCTGGACCACTACCGTCACCCCCGCAATGCCGGCCGGCTGGACCGACCGAGCTTCAGCAGCCGCGAAGCCAATTACAGCTGCGGCGATGACGTGGAGCTGTTCGTCGCGCTGGACGCGCGCGGCCGGGTGGCCGACGTCCGTTTCGACGGGCACGGCTGCGCCATCAGCCAGGCCGCGACCTCGATGCTGACCGAGCACGTCAAGAACATGACCAAAGCAGAACTCGCCCGGCTCTGTGACGAGGATGTGATCAGTTTGCTGGGTATCGAGATCGGTCCCAGCCGCCGGCGCTGCGCCACGCTGGGCTTTAAGGCCCTGCGTTCCGGACTCGCCCGGTCAATCGACCGGGCGCCCCGTCGAATGACGGGGCGGGCCAAATAACGACTGAAAGGTTATGACCAAAGGATTGAAGATCACCAAACTGCGGATCGACCGCGAGGGCAAGACGGTGGTGTCCGGCATCGATCTGGCCGTCCGGCCGGGGCAGATCCACGCCCTGATGGGTCCCAACGGGTCGGGCAAGAGCTCCCTGGCCAACGCTTTGATGGGCCACCCGAAATACCGGGTCGCGGGCGGGTCGGTCGCGCTCGACGGCCGCCGGATCGACGGCCTGCGCCCCGACCAGCGTTCCCGGGCCGGCTTGTTCCTGTCCATGCAATATCCGCCGGAGGTGCCCGGGGTCGGCGTCTCCGGGTTCCTGCGGGCCGCGGTGAACGCCCATCGCGCCAAACCCTACGGCGCCGTGGAATTCCACGGGCTGCTCAAGGAAAAGATGGCGGCCCTGAAGATCGCGCCGGAAGTCGCCGGCCGGGGGCTGAATGAAGGCTTTTCCGGCGGCGAGAAAAAGCGTCTGGAGATCCTCCAGTTGCTGTTGTTGCGCCCCAAATACGCCGTCCTGGACGAGACCGATTCCGGACTGGACGTCGACGCCCTGAAGATCGTCACCGGCGGCATCGAACTGCTGCGTCGGGAGGGGACGGGGATCCTGCTCATCACCCATTACGTCCGCATCCTTAAATACCTGAAACCGGACCGCGTTCACGTCATGTCCGCTGGACGGCTGGTCAGGTCCGGCGGCAGGGAACTGGCCGCCGCTATTGAAAAGAAAGGTTATGCCCCCTTCGTCGGCAAGACCGCCTGAAGTCCCGGCCGCGCTCAAGGACGAGATCATCGAGGCGTTGAAGAACACCTTTGATCCGGAGCTGGGCATCGATATCTGGACCCTGGGATTCATCCGCAAACTCCAGATCAATCCGGACAAGCAGGCGGTCAGGATCGAGATGACCCTGACCTCGCCGCTTTGCCCCTACGGGCCGCAGATGCTCAGGGACGTGGAGAACGCCCTGAAAAAGATCGGCCTCAAGCGGGTCAAGGTCGATTTTGTCTTCGATCCGCCGTGGCAACCCAGCGCCGAAGTACGGCAAATGCTCGGCGTTTAGGCAGAATTCATATCGCCCCCTTGCCGGGCGATATTTATTTTGAGATAATTTCCAAGATGAGAATCGCCCAATTCGCACCCATATGGATACCTGTGCCGCCCCGGACGTACGGCGGCACTGAATTCGTGGTATCCGAGATAACCGAGGGTCTGGTCGCCCGCGGCCATGAAGTGACCTTGTTCGCCAGCGGCGACTCGACCACCAAAGCCCGGCTGATCCCGCCCTGGCCGGCGGCTTTATGGCGCGCCAAACTGGGCAGTCCGCACGCCGTCTGGAGCTTGCATCTGGACAACCTGCTGGAGCATCAGGACGAGTTCGACGTCATCCATAATCACTGCGGCTTTTATATCTTCCCCGCGGCCCGGTTCATCAAGAAACCGATCATCAACACCCTGCACCGGCCGTTGGCGCCCGAAAGTTATAAGGTCTACGAACGATTCGCCGAATCGTTCTTCGTGTCCATCTCCAACGATATGATGGAATCGGCGCCGAAGCTCAGGTACGCGCGGATGATCTATAACGGCATTCCCACGGAGCGTTTCAGTTTCAACGCCAGCCCCCAGGACTACCTGCTGTGGATCTCCAAGATCATCCCGTCCAAAGGCATCCTCGAAGCGATCCGCGCCGCCAAGCTGGCCGGCAAGCAGTTAAGGATCGCCGGCAACATCGTCGGCGAGGAGAACGAACGTTTCTTTAAATACGAGATCAAGCCGCTGATCGACGGCGATCAGGTCCAGTTCGTCGGCGAAGCCGACTTCGAGACCAAGGTCAGCCTTTTCCGCAACGCCAAGGCCCTGCTCTGCCCCTTCACCCGGCGCGAACCGTTCGGCCTGGTCATGACCGAGGCCATGGCCTGCGGCACGCCGGTCATCGGCTTCCGCAGCGGCGCCATTCCCGAGGTCGTCGAGGACGGCGTCACCGGTTTCGTGGTGAACACGGTCGAAGAAATGGCCGAGGCCGTCGGCCGGCTCAATACCATCGACCGGGCCGCCTGCCGCCGCCGCGTCGAGGAGAAATTCTCGGTCAAACGGATGGTCGACGATTATGAGGCCTTGTGCCGGGAACTGGTCGATAAGAAGCCCTTATGAGACGCAAATTACGCATCGCCCAGGTCGCGCCGCTGTGGTACCCCGTACCGCCGCCGGCTTACGGCGGCACCGAACTGGTCGTCTCCCGGCTGACCGAGGAGCTGGTCCGCCGCGGACATGACGTGACGCTCTACGCTTCGGGCGACTCCCGCACCAAAGCCAAGCTGACGGCCGTGACCAAAACGTGCCTGACCGCCATGGACGTCCCCTGGACCGCCCCGGGGTTCAACCTGCTCAACCTTGAGCGGGCTTTTTCCGAGGCGGACCGCTACGACCTGATCCACACCCACATCGACCCGTTCGACGGCTTCTTCCGGTCGATGGCCGACGTGCCGTCGGTGGCCACGCTGCACAACCATTTCTGGGCCTTCGACGAGAAGAACGGGCCGAGGTTCGCCGACCGCGAGGCCACTTACCGGCGTTTCCGGGACCAGCCGCTCGTGGCCATCAGCGACGCCTACCGCCGCTCCTGCCCCCTGCGGCTGAACTTCGCGGCGACCATCTGGCACGGCGTGGACCTGGAACGTTTCCGTTTCAACGACCGTCCGGGGGACCATTACGTCTGGCTGGGCCGCGTCACGCGGATCAAGGGATTGCACCACGCCGTGGACGCCTGCCGCCGCGCCGGGGCCAAACTGGTCATCGCCGGGCCGTTCATCACCAAGGAGAACCGGGAATATTTCGACCGGGAGATCCGGCCCCACGTCGACGGCCGGCGCATCCGCTACGTCGGCGAACAGAATTCGCGGCAGAAGGTGAAACTGCTTGGTACGGCCAAAGCCATGCTTTATCCCATCGAGTGGAACGAACCCTTCGGCATCACCATGGTCGAGGCCATGGCCTGCGGCACGCCGGTCATCGCCTTCGATCAGGGTTCCGCCGGCGAGGTCGTCGATCACGGCCGGACCGGTTTCGTCGTGCGCAACGTCGGCCAGATGGCCGCCGCCATGGGCCGGATCGGCGAGATCGACCGCCGCCGCTGCCGCGAACGCGTGGAAAATAATTTCACCATCGGCCACATGGTCGACAAATACGAGAAGCTCTATCGCTCGCTCTTAAACTGAGATCGCTTATGAGATCGAGACACGCTCCGATGCGGATCGCCACGATGGTCTGCAGCCAATACAGTCTGCCGGTGCCGGAAGACGTGATCTACGCGCCGATGGAGCTGGCCGCCGAGCTGGCCGATCGGCTGAAGAAGCGCGGACACAAGATCACTTTTTACGGCCCGCCCTCGCCGAAATTCCAGCACCGGGTGATCTCCGGCAAGCTGGACGCCCAGCTGCAGGGCCACCGCATTTTCCAGCCGGGCATGGGCGGCATGCGCGAACGCGAAAAGGTCTACAATCTCTACGATCAGTACCTGCAGGCGCAGCTCTACAAGGACGCCCGGGCCGGCAAGTACGACATCGCCCACATCCATCCGATCGACCGCGGCCTGCCGCTGGCCGAGCTGGCGGACATCCCCACGGTCTACACGCTGCACGACCCGATCTTCGCCTGGCGGGCCGAGATCTTCCGGCTGTACCAAGGACCCAAGCAGAATCTGGTGTCCATCAGCGACAACCAGCGCCGGGGCGCCCCGGACGTCAAATACGCCGCGACCATTTATAACGGCATCGACATCGACCGTTACGCTTTTTCGGAGAGACCCGGGAAAGGGTTCATGTTCTGCGGCCGCATCCTGCCCCAGAAAGGGGTCAAATACGCCGCCATGGCGGCCAAGCTGGCCGGCGTCAAGCTGGAGATCATCGGCAAGACCTACCCGGAGAACACTTATTTCCAGGACGAGGTCAAGCCGCTGTTGGACAAGAACATCCGGCTGATCGACGTCGATCGTTCCGAACTGCCCAAACATTACGCCAAGGCCCGCGCCCTGCTTTTTCCGATCACCTGGGCCGAACCGTTCGGCCTGGTCATGACCGAGGCCATGGCCTGCGGCACGCCGGTCATCGCCTTCAATTACGGTTCGGTGCCGGAGGTGGTGAAGGACGGGGTCACCGGATTCATCGTCAAAAATCACCAGGAGATGGCCGAGGCCATGAAGGTCGTGGACAAGCTGGACCGCCGGGCTTGTCGCAACTGGGTGGCCAAGAATTTCACCCTCGACCGGATGACGGACCGATACGAAGCGCTGTTCGCGCGCTTAGTGAAGAATCGAGCAGGTTGAGCAGGGCGCCGCTGGCCCAGGCCTGGGGATACTGGGCGTTGGGGATGGCGGCGACGGCGCCGGCCCGCGAGACGGCGAAGAGTTCCGGCAGGCGGCCCAACGCGGTATCGGCGGCCAGGAGCGCCTCTTTGATGAGTCGGCGCTCTTTTTTGTATCCCAGGACGCGCAGTCCCTCGCTGATCACCCAGTTGTCGTGCGGCCAGACCGAACCTTTGTGGTAAGCGTCGGCCTGGAAGTCGCGTTCGGACGAAGACAGGGTCCGCAAGCCGAACGGCGTGAACAGGTCTTTTTCGAACAGCCGCCGGACCTGCGCCGGAACGCGCTTGCCGTCGAGGATGCCGGTGAACAGCAGGTGTCCGGGGTTCGAGGTGACGGCCGGATAGACCTGTCCGCCGCCGTGCACGGCCAGGGCGCAGGTCTTTTTTTCTTTCAGCCAGAAGCGGCGGTTGAATTCCCGGCGCAATTCGCCGGCCCGGCGGCGCCAGGCGGCGGCCAGCTTGGCGTCGCGGCCGCGAGCCAGAACGGCGGCCGCCAGCAGCGAGGCGTAAGCGTAGCCCTGGACCTCGACCATGGCGGTCGGCCAGGCCGGCCCCAGGTCCCAGCTGTCCTTCCAGCCCTCATGCTTGAGTCCCAGCGGGTTGGTCGGCGCATAGCTCAGGAAACCATGGCGGTCGGCGGCCATCGCCGCGGTCATCCAGCCGCAGGCCCGGCGCACCCAGGGCCAGAATTCAGCGGCCAATTTATCGTCCTTGGTCCTGCGGACCGTCCAACAGGCGACCAGCACGAACAGCGGCGTGGCGTCGACCGAGCCGAAGTAGGGGAACGTCCAGCGCACCCAGGGGACTTTGGTCGGCGACCATTCGTGGAGGATCTTGCCCGGCGCCTCTTCGTTCACCGGATCGTTGACCCGGCCCTGCATCGAAGCCAGGACGCGCAGCGTGTCGACGGCGATCCGCGGTTCGAGTTCCAGGCGCTGCCAGGCGACGATCAGCGAATCCCGGCCGAAAAGACGGTCGTAGCGCGGCCGGCCGGCCCGGATGAACCCGAAATCACGGTCGCGGAGATCGTTCAGTTCGCCGCGAAGGCGGGCGATCTTTTCTTCGTAAGCCATAGGCGAAATATCCGGCGATTATACGCCTGATTATACACCATAATCGGAGCCGGCGCATGGCGGCCGATTTTCCGGGGCTATGATATAATCCAGGGGCTATTCAATTTCATTCCGCTTATGCGTTTTAACATTGCTCTGGCCGGCGAACCGGCCGAATTCAAGACCGATCTTCTGATCATCGCGGTCGGCGAAGACACTAAAAAATTCGCCGGCGCGGCGGCCGTCCTGGACAAGGCTTCCGGCGGGCTGCTGACCGAATTATTGGTCCAGGAAAGATTCGAGGCCAAAGAAGGCCGCACGGCCGTCTCCCGGACCGGCGGCAAGCTGGCCGCGGCCAAGGTCATGCTGCTCGGTGCCGGCAAGAAACCGCTGACCGTCGCGGCGATGAGGCGGCTGGCCGCGCTGGCCGCGCAAAAAGCCTGCGGCCAGAAGGCCAAGAAGGCCGCCCTGTTGCTGCCGGAAAAGCCGGCCGGCGATCTCCGCGAGTTCGGTTCGGCGGCGGCCGAAGGCGCCCTGCTGGGCGACTACCATTTCCTCAAATATAAAGGCGAGGACCTGAAAAAACGCGAAGCCGACGCGTTGGAAGAATTGGTCCTTTTGGCCGCCGATAAGCGACAACTGGACCTGTTGGAAAAAGGCGCGGCGGCCGGGCGGCTCGCCGCCCGGGGCACGATCCTGGCCCGGGATCTGGTCAACGAGCCGGCGTCGGTGACCACACCGGCCCATCTGATGGAGGCGGCCAAAGCCATTGCCGCCGCCTCCAAGAGGATCTCGCTGAAGGTCTATGACGCCGAAGGCCTGAAGGAACTCGGCGCCGGCGGCATCCTTGCTGTGGCCCGCGGTTCCGACGAGCCTCCCTATCTGATCCACCTGACCTACAAGCCGGCTAAAAAAGCCCGCAAACGCGTCGCCGTCGTCGGCAAAGGATTGACCTTCGATTCCGGCGGCCTGTCGCTGAAGCCTTCCGAGTCCATGGAGGACATGAAGATCGACATGGCCGGCGCGGCGGCGGTCCTGGGGCTGTTCAGCGTCCTGGCGGAGGCCCAGCCCGCGGTGGAAGTGCACGGCATCGCCGGCCTGTGCGAGAACATGCCCTCGGGCAAGGCGGTCCGTCCCGGCGACGTCGTCCGGACCATGAGCGGCAAGACCGTCGAGATACTCAATACCGACGCCGAGGGACGGGTCACCCTGGCCGACACCCTGCATTACGCCGTCCAGCTCCGCCCCGACCTGGTGGTCGACCTGGCCACGCTGACCGGCGCCTGCATGGTCGCCCTGGGCCAGGAGGTCGCCGGTCTCATGGGGAATTCCAAACCGCTGATCGACCGGCTGCTCAAAGCCGCCGCCGGCAGCGGCGAAATGCTCTGGCAGCTGCCGTTGGCCGCTGAATACCGCGAGTCGATCAAGAGCCGTGTCGCCGACCTGAAGAACATCAGCGGCAGCCGCTACGGCGGCGCCATTACCGCCGGCCTGTTCCTCGAGGAATTCGTCGGCAAGACCCCCTGGGCCCACCTGGACATTGCCGGCCCGGCCTGGGCGGAGAAGGAAGCGGTGCCGCACCAGCCGCCGGGGGCCACTGGCTTCGGCGTCAGGACCATGCTAAGATTGATACAGAGTTATTGAAGCCCGTTTATATGAAAAAAAACATCAAGATCTATTCGACGCCGACCTGCCCTTACTGCAAGATGGCCAAGGCCTTCCTTACGGAGAAGGGGCTTGAATACGACGATATCGACGTTTCGACCGACCGCCAGGCCGCCGAAGAAATGGTCGACAAGACCGGTCAGATGGGGGTGCCGGTGCTGGACATCGGCGGCACGGTCATCATCGGTTTCGACAAGGACGCCATCGAGGCGGCGCTCAAATAGCCGCGACAGCCGGACATTCATGAAAACACCCCCGAACCCGGGGGTGTTTTTGACGGTGCTATTGGTCGGCTCAAGCCCGCAGTTTCAGCAAGCCGTACTTGTCGATGACGGCGTTGGCCCGGCTCCAGTCCAGATTCTTCAGGAAGGCCTCGAGATATTTTTTGCGCGCCGTGGCGTAATCCAGGAAATAGGCGTGCTCGTAGACGTCGAGCACCAGCAAGGGGATGGCGCCCCAGACGCCGCCCTGGTTATGCACGTCGCAGACGTAGTTGTGGAGTTTGCCGTCCTTCAGGTCGAAGGCCAGCACCACCCAGCCGCGCGCGGCCAGGCCGCAGGCCGTCACCTCCGCGGCCCATTTTTCCGGAGAACCGAAATCCCGGACGATGAGGTCGGCGACAGCTCCGGTCGGCTCGGACCCGCCGGCCTTCAGGCCGTCGAAATACAGTTCGTGCAGCACGACGCCGTTGACGGCGAAGCCCTCCTCGATCTTCAGTTCGCGCCAGTCACTGTGCGTGGCGTTGGCTTTGGTCAGGTCGGCCGAAGCCAGGGCCGCCCGGATCTCGTTGACCTTCTTGACGTATCCGGCGTAGAGCACGTCATGGTGCTCGGCGAGCTGTTTCTCGGACAGCCCGGGCAGCTCCTTGTACTTTAACGGTTGAACCGTGAATTCGGACATATGTTGATGAATGATTAATTCATTTCGTTAAAGCATACCATTGCGCTAGGAAAAAGGCGAGAGCCGCCGGCCGATTGAAATAACCCGCGGCCTGTGGTAAGTTTGGCCAATTATGGCCGACGCCGTCATCATCCATACCAGCGAGATCTGCCTTAAAGGCGGCAGCCGCCGCTCGTTCGAAGACCGTCTCATCAGCAACATCCGGGAGCGGGTGTCCGATGTCGGGTCTTTCGGCGTCAGCCAGCGCCAGGGCAGCGTCGTGCTGAAGCATGATGCGCCGCTGAGTCGGGAGCAGATCGGGCGGCTGGAACGCCGCTTGCGGACTGTTTTCGGTATTTCGCATTTCATCTTCGCCGACAGCTGCGAGGCCTCGATCGAGGCCATTCATCAGGCTGCCGCGGCCGTCGCCGACCGGCAGCCGGCGGGCAGCTTCAAGGCGGAGACCAGCCGCAGCGACAAGGATTTTCCGCTGAAGTCGCCCGAGGTCAGCCGCCTCGTCGGCGCGTATGTCCTCGCGCGGCGAAGCGACCTCAGGGTCGACGTCCACGAACCCGGTTTCGTCCTGGACATCGAGATCCATAAACACAAAGCCTTCGTCAGCGCCGAACGCCGGTCCGGCTGGGGCGGCTTGCCGGTGGGCACGGCGGGCAAGGTGGCCGTGCTGCTGTCCGGCGGCATCGATTCGCCCGTGGCGGCCTGGAAGGTGATGCGGCGCGGCTGCCAGACGGTCTTCGTCCACTTTCACAGCTACCCTTACGTCGGCCGCGGGTCGATCGACAAGGCGGAGCGCCTGGCGCGCCTCCTGGGCGATTACCAGGGACCGGCGAACCTGTACCTGGTGCCTCTGGCCGACGCCCAGCGGGCCATCACCGACAAGGCCGAACCGGCCCTGCGCGTCGTGCTGTACCGCCGGATGATGCTGCGCATCGCCGAGCTGGCCGCCCGGTCGGAAAAGGCCCTGGGCCTGGTGACCGGCGACAGCATCGGCCAGGTCGCCTCGCAGACCCTGGAGAACCTGGCCGCGGTCTCCGCCGCGACCGCCCTGCCCATCTACCGCCCGCTGGCCGGCGATAACAAGGAAGAGGTCATCGACCTGGCCAAAAAGATCGGCACGTTCAACGTTTCCATTGAACCGCATGACGACTGCTGCAGCCTGTTCCAGCCGCCGCGTCCGGCCACCAGGGCGACCCTTGAGGCCGTGTTGCGCCAGGAAAAGCTCTTCGACACCGTCGCTCTGGCCGCCGCGGCCTGGTCCCAGACCGAAAAAAAGCCCATTTCCGGGCATACTTGGGACGTAGAAGCGGCCGCCGCCGCGTGATATACTGTCCGCTATGGGCACGCTTTACATCATCGCCACGCCGATAGGGAACCTGGAGGACATCACCGTCCGCGCCTTGAGCGTCCTGCGCCGGGTGGACCTGCTGTTGTGCGAGGATACCCGGGTGACCAGGCGGCTGCTCGACCGCTACGAGATCAGCGTGCCGACGGAAAGCTACCGCGAACAGGTCCACGCGCGCCGCATCGACTCCATCGTCGAACGTCTGAAAAGCGGCGCCAGCCTGGGACTGGTCTCCGACGCCGGCACGCCGGGCATTTCCGATCCGGGCAGCTGGCTGGTCCACGAGGTCCTGGCCGCCGCTCCCGAGACCGCGATCGTGCCGATACCCGGGCCCGCGGCCGTGACCGCCGCCGTTTCCGTGGCCGGCTTCGCCTTCGACGAGTTCGTCTTCCTGGGCTTTCCGCCGCATAAGAAAGGCCGCGCTTCCTTCATCAAAGGCGCCCTGGAAGAGGCCCGTCCGGTCGTGCTTTACGAGTCCACCCATCGCATCTTCAAACTGCTGGAAGCCGTGGCCGAAGCCGACCCCGATCGCGAGCTCTGCGTCGCCCGCGAGCTGACCAAGATCCACGAAACGCTTTATCGCGGTAAAGCAGCGGACGTCGCCCGGCGGCTGGAAGCCACCAGCAGTAAAGGCGAATTCGTCGTCGTCATCGCCCCTAAACCCCGAACCAAGAAACTATGAGCGCGCCTGAACGAGCCAAATTCTACGTCACTACGCCGATCTACTACGTCAACGACCGGCCGCACATCGGCCACACCTATACCACGGTCGCGGCCGACGCCTTGGCGCGCTACCATCGCCTCCGCGGCGAGCGGGTATTCCTGCTGACCGGGACCGACGAGAACCGCCAAAAGAACGTCGCGGCCGCGGAAAAGGCCGGCAACGCGGACATCAAGTCCTACCTGGACGAGATGAGCGGCGCCTGGCGCCGGACCTGGTCCGATCTCGGCCTGACCTTCGACGATTTCCTCCGCACCACCGAACCGCGGCACCTGGCGGCGGTCAAGAAATTCTGGGAAGCCGTCCAGGCCAATAACCCCGGCGACATCTACCGGGGCGAATACGTGGGACTTTATTGCGAGGGCTGCGAGGCTTTCGTGACCGAAAGCGAACTGGCCGACGGCAAGTGCCCGATCCACAAGAAGGAACCGAAACAGATCAGGGAAAAGAACTGGTTCTTCCGCCTGTCGGCCTACCGCCAGAAATTGCTGGACCACATCGACAGCCACCCCGGGTTCATCCGGCCGGAATCGCGGCGCAACGAGGTCCGCAGCTACATCGACAAGTTCATGGCCGACGTCAGCATCTCGCGGGAATCGGTGAAGTGGGGGATACCCGTGCCGGGCGACGAGAAGAGCGTCATCTACGTCTGGTTCGACGCGCTGATCAACTACTTGTCCGGCGCCGGTTACGGTACCGACGAGGCCGGCTTCAATGAATTGTGGCCGGCCGAACTGCACCTGGTCGGCAAGGACATCATCAAGTTCCACTGCGCCCTGTGGCCGGCCATGCTCATGGCCGCCGGCTTGCCGCTGCCCAAACAGGTCTTCGCCCATGGGTTTTTCACCATCAACGGCGAAAAGATCTCCAAATCCCTGGGCAATGCCATCGATCCGCGCGACCTGGTCAAGCAGTACGGCTTCGATCCGGTCCGCTACTTTTTGCTGCGCGAGATCACTTTCGGCCAGGACGGCGACTTCTCGTTGAAACGGCTGGCGGACCGCTACGGCAACGACCTGGGCAACGAGCTCGGCAACCTGCTCCACCGCGTGCTGTCGATGGTCGAAAAATATTTCGAGGGCAAGGTCCCGTCGCCCGAAGGCGGCTGTCCCGACGCGGCCCCGGACCAGGCCGAGGCCTGGCAAAGATACGAACAAGCCATGGCCGACCTGGATTTCGGCGCGGTCATTGACGTCATCTGGGAACACCTGCGCTGGGACAACAAGCATATCGACGAGGTCAAACCCTGGGTCCTGGCCAAGTCCGACCGCCGCGAACTGAGCCGGGTCATGTACTATTTCGTGGAACACCTGAGGCACATCGCCTGGATGCTCAAGCCGCTGCTCCCTGAGACCGCCGACAAGATGTTGCGGCAGCTTGGTCTCGATGCCGGCGCCGCGGCGCCCGACTATGAAGGGCTGAAGGTCTGGGGCTTAATGAAGGAAGGTGCTACAATACGCAAAGGCGAGCCGCTGTTCCCGCGGCTGGAGGCCAAAGAAGAAAAATAAGGCGCAACGAGTATGAACGTCGTCGACATCGTCCTCTTAGTCGTCCTGGCCAGCTTCATCCTGTCCGGATTCTGGTTCGGGATAATCCACATGGTCGGTTCGCTGGTCGGCCTGCTGGTCGGCGCCTGGGCGGCCGGCCATTATTACGACGTCCTGGCGCAATGGGGCGCCCCCTGGATCAACGGCAACGTCAACCTGGCCCGCGTCATCGCTTTCTTCGTCATTTTCATCGTGGTCAACCACCTTTTCGGCATCATCGTCTCCATCGCCGAAAAGATCTTCAAGATCATCGCCGTCATCCCGTTCCTGAAGACCTTCAACCGCCTGCTTGGCGCCGCCTTCGGCCTGATCGAAGGCACGCTGGTGTTGGGTCTGGCCGTGTTCTTCGCCAGCCGTTTCCCGTTCACCGCGGCCTTCGAAGCGGCCCTGCGCGGCTCCGAACTGGCCAAAGCCCTGTATAACGTCGGCTTGATCCTGTCCCCGCTGCTGCCGCAGACCGTTCGGGTAATCCAGTCCGTCCTGCGCTAGGCCGGACCAGCCGCTATGCCCTTCCTGATCGACACTCACGCCCATCTCGATTCCGAGATCTACCGCCGCGACCTGGATATCGTGATCAAACACGCCCTGGAGAACGACATCTGGGTGGTGACCGTGGGCAGCGATTACGCCACCTCCAAACTGGCCGTGGAGATCGCCGAGCGTTATCCCGACGGCGTCTACGCGGCCGTCGGCCTGCATCCCAAGAAGGTCAGCGGCGCGGAGCTGGCCGAGGACAAACTGCTCGACCTGGAGAAATTCCACGAACTGGCCAGCCGGCCGAAGGTCGTGGCCCTGGGCGAGACCGGCCTGGACTATCACGAACTTCCGGAACTGCGGCGCAACGACCCCCGCCGGCAGCAGTCGGAGCGGATCAAGGTCAACCAGAAGAAGGTCCTGGGGAAATTCCTCCAGCTGTCGCAGGAACTCCGTCTGCCGCTGCTGCTGCACTGCCGCGACGCGCACGACGAGCTGTTGCCGCTGCTCGAGACCTGGGACAAGACCTCCCGCGGCTTCGACAGCCGGGGCATCATCCACCATTTTTCCGGCACCTGGAAGGACGCCCGGCGCTACTTCAACGTGGATTTCATGGTCTCGGTGACCGGCCTCCTGGCGCACGGCGCCTACCAGACGGAGATCATCAAGAAGGCGCCGCTCAACCGGCTGGTCCTGGAGAGCGACTGCCCGCACCTGACGCCGACGGCCTGGAGCATCCGGCGCAGCGAGCCCTCCTACCTGTCCGCCGTGGCCAAAGCCGTGGCCGGCCTGCGCGGCCTGCCGCTGGAGAAGATCGCCGCGGCCACCACCCAGAATGCCTTGCTGGTGCTCAACAAGCTGCGGCCGCAATAAAATATGACCGGCGGACCCAGGGCAGTGCGGCTCATTGACGCCCACTGCCATCTTAATTTCAACGCCTACAAGGAAGACGCGGCCGCCGTCATCGGCCGCGCTTTGGGGCAGGGGATCGGCCTGGTCGCCGTCGGCTCGCAGAGCTCCAACAGCGCCGCGGCCGTCGCTCTGGCGGAAAAATACCCGAACGTCTGGGCCATCATCGGCCTGCACCCCATCCACCTGCACCAGCAGGAAGTGGACGAGGAAGAGGAGTTTTTTCACAGCCGCAGCGAGGAATTCGACGCGCCGGGCTACCGGCGGCTGGCCGCTTCCTCCTCCAAGGTCGTGGCCCTGGGCGAATGCGGCCTGGATCATTATCACCTGCCGGCCGACGTGCCGGTCGGCGAATTGAAAGCCCGGCAGGAGGCCGCCTTCCGCGCCCATCTCGATCTCGCGCTCGAACTGGACCTGCCGGTCATGATCCATTGCCGCGAGGCGCACGACGACGTCGTCCGGATACTGCGCGAATACGCCGACGGCGGCCGGCCGGTGCGCGGCGACGTGCACTGTTTCACCGGCACCTGGGCCGAGGCCGAACGTTACCTGGATCTGGGGTTGTACCTGTCGTTCACCGGCATCATCACCTTTCCGCCGCGCAAGGCCGATCTGTCCGCCGGCAAGGAAACGCTGCCGGACGTGGTGAGGAAGGTGCCGCTG
>CAYPMU010000004.1:0-14942 GCA_964411975.1 uncultured Gammaproteobacteria bacterium
ATACGTGGTCGGTTTTGTCATCGTCGCGTTCATCTCGATCCTGCCCGAGACCTTGATCTCGATCAATTCGGCGATCGGTGGTGTCCCCGAATTCGGGCTAGGCACCCTGTTCGGGTCGAACGTCGCCGACCTGTCCCTGATATTCGCCATCCTGATCATCGCCGCTGGACGCGGCCTGAAGGTCGAGAGTCGGGTATTGAAGAACATCGCCAGTTACCCTTTCTTCCTGCTGATCCCGCTGATCCTGGGACTGGACGGGCGTTATTCGCGGCTGGAGGGACTCGCCCTCATCGTCGCCGGAGCATTGTTCTATTATTCGGTCTTCAAGAACGGCGTTGACGCCTCCGCCGCCCTGCGCAACGGCAATAATGGCGATCGCGCCAAGAGCGTCCTGCTGTTGCTCGCGGCCATGTCGTTATTGCTGGCTGGCGCACATTTTACCGTCGTCTCCGGAATAGCCTTGGCCGAAGCCCTGAAGATAGACCCGATCCTTATCGGCCTGCTGGTCGTCGGCCTGGGAACGACGGTGCCCGAATTGTTCTATTCGCTGAAAGCTCTGAAGCGGAAGGACGACAGCTTGGCCGTCGGCGACATCCTGGGTTCGGTCCTGGCCGACGCAACCGTAGTCGTGGGCATTATCGCCATAATCAGCCCGTTCGATTTCCCGGCGGAGATCGTCTCGGTCACGGGAGCTTTCATGATAACCGCCTCGCTGTTGCTGCTTAATTTCATGAAAACGGGCAGGGTGATCACCAAAAAAGAAGGATATCTGCTCCTTGGTTACTGGGTCGCGTACGTTTTCGCCGAGTATCTGGTGAATAAATAGCCCTATACAGCAGTATTTGCCTTAAGCCAAGTCTCGCCACCATCCAAGGCCCGACCCAGGTGCGGCAGACGCAGCCCTGGAACCGACCTCCGAAATTGCCTTTAACGGACCCGAAGCCTGGAGCACTCAATCGACGTGCCCCGCCATAGAAAAGCGCTGACCCCATCGGGGTTGGCGCTTTTCTTATACCGGAGGGGAGGAAGGGATCGAAGGGAACTTTTACGACTGCCTAGTATGGCAGTCGGAAAAGTCCCGGGCTGCGGATGAGCGGCGGCACAACGGAATTCCAGCCGCCGCGAGGGAGCAGGATTCCTTCCTCCCCCGCCATCAAAAAATGCCGGCCCCGCAGGGGTGGGCGTTTTTTGTTTCATGGTAACCATGTTATAATATATATATAAAAATTTCTAAACGAGTTAATTAATCCCGACGCTGGCGGCTGCGGCCGCCGATCGGTCAAACGCAAAAATATGAGGCAAAAAACCTTGATCACCGTGGCGCTCGTCGCCGTATTCGCCATCACTGGCGCGGCCGTAGCCGCGGGTCCGGATGAGGCCCAGCCGCGGAACGGCAGCGGGTCCGGCGTCCAAGCCCAAAACCAGGGTGAGACGACCCAATTCCAGAATCAGGCCCAAGTTCAAAATCAGGGCGAAACTTCGCAGGTCCGGGCGCAGGAACAGTCCGCCGCGCAGCAACAGGGCGGCGCCGGGCCGGCGCTCGCCGAACAGAGGCGCAGCCGGGTGGCCAACGCCGTCCAGGCGATGCTGCGGATCGCCGAGCGACATGGCGGCATCGGCGAACAGGTCCGGGTCATCGCCCAGACCCAGACCCAAAATCAGGAAAAACTGGAGGCGGGTCTGTCCAAGCTCGGGAGCCGGAACGGTTTGGTCAAGTTTTTCATCGGTCCGGATTACCAGGAGATCAAGGACGCCGTCCGGTCGCTTGAACAAAACCGGGAACGGGTCAGGTTGCTCGAGGAAGTAAAAGGCCTGGTGGCGGATCCGGCGGATCTCCAGGACTTAGAGGGGCAGCTTTCGGTGCTGGAACAGACGAACCAGGAGATCGAGGACGCCGTAACTCAGGCCGGCAAGGGTTTCAGCTTGCTCGGCTGGATGTTCCGGCTGCTGGCTAAATAACAAACCCGAACTCAAAATGAAATGGGGCCGACCGCCCGGCCGGCCTCTTTTAATTTGATCCGATAAATGTGCTTCAGCCGACTTATCAAAGTCGGACCAAGCAAGGTTCTCATGAGTCTCGAAGTCCGAGGTGTTTAATCCGAGCGGTCCACCACGAGAAATTCTTATCGAGCGCAACCCGAGTGCCTATGGCGCGGGTCGCAAATAGGAGCTTGTCGCCGATACAAAGCCGCCCGGAAGGGCGGCTTTGTTTATTCACAGGCCAGTTGTTTTGTACTTGACAGCCGTCCGTAAAAATCCTATTATGGATATATATTCATAATCCAATGTGCGATATGCAGTATTATCATCACGTGGGTCCGCGTCATTTTTTAGGGCGGGGCTGGCGCCATGCCCCAGGCTGTGTCGGTTACGGCTGCGGATACGGCTGCCGTTCCTATTTTGATGACGCGCCGGTGGAAGAAGCCGATCTCAAGGCCTATATCCAAGAGCTCGAAATGGAGATCGAGGCGGTCAAGAAGTCTTTGGGCGAACGGCCGGCCAAGCGCGGGGCATCGAAATAATGCGAAGTTCGAGATCAGAATATTTTAATCCAACGGAATTAAGCAGTGTGGTATTTATGCCGAACCTGGACGGCACCGGGCCCCGCGGCCAGGGCCAGATGACCGGCCGCGGCCGGGGTGATTGCCGGACCGCCGGTGATAAGACACGGCTGAGCGGTCCCCGAATGAAGGACGGCGCCGGCTTCGGCTGCCGGCGTCCGCCTTGTTGCGGCTTACGCCGCTGGCATTCGGACGGCGGGAGCGGCGCCGTTGAAGCCGCAAAAGAATAATATGCCGCGCCCAAGAGGATCGCGCCGGATCTGTTATCGGCCGGACGTGTTATATTTCAAGCCCCGCGGCGTGCCGATGAGCCAGCTCGAGGAGCTGGTGATCAGGGATGACGAACTTGAAGCTTTGCGCCTGGCTGACGCGGACGGATCCGGGCAGGTTAAAGCCGCCAAACAGATGGGCATATCCCAGCCGACTTTCGCGCGCGTATTGGCGACAGCTCGGCACAAGCTAGCTAAGGCGGTGGTCAACGGAATGGCTATCCGCCTGGAAAATTCGAAACGCCCTTGACTTAGAGTGATCATCACCTGTCTCGCTATGAAAGTCCTAAAATTCGGCGCTGTCTGGTGTTCCGGCTGCCTGGTAATGCGGCCGCGCTGGAAGGAGATCGAACAGGAGAACCCCTGGCTGAAGACGCAGTACTTCGACTACGACGTCGATAAGGAAGCGGTCTTAAAATACGCGATCGACAAGGGGCGGCTGCCGACGTTCATTTTTTTGGATGAAGGCGGGGCGGAATTCCTCCGTCTGAACGGCGAAATACCCAAAACCGAACTGCTCGGTCTGCTCGATCAGAATCGCGAGCGTTAATGACTATGAAGACGCGCCGCTTCCTTTCGACGTTGATCCTGACGGCGGGTTTGTTGTTCGGTATCGGCGCTCAAGCCGCTGGCTTGCCGACGGTGCATCTTTTTTGGGCCGACGGCTGTCCGCATTGCGCCGACGAGAAAGCGTATCTCCCCGATCTCATCCGGCGTTTTCCCGGTCTGGAGATCAGGACCTATGAAGTATCCTCGGATCCGGCGAGCGCCGATCTGTTCCGCCGCGTCGGCGAAGAACTGGGCGTGAACCTGGCCGGCGTACCGGTAACGGTCGTCGGCCGCCGATATGTCCTGGGTTTCCGCGACGCAGCGACATCGGGACAGGCTATTGAGTCGATGCTCCAACAGGTCATCGCGTCAGGCGAGCCTGATCTTGTCGGATCACTGACGGGGAGCGCTTCGGCCGTCGAAACGCCGGTCGAACCGCAAGCGGTCCAGATGTTGACCCGACCCGGACCGCAGATGATCGATCCGGGCCCGCCTCCGGAGCCGGAAAGCGGCGCGGCGTCTCCGGAGCCGGATAATGATGCGACTCCGCCAGGATCGGCATCTCCCGAGGAGACCCCAAGGAACGGCGGTCTGGGCGTGCCCGAGGAGGTCCGCCTGCCTCTCTTGGGGACCGTCCGTTTGGCGGAAGCCTCGCTGCCGGTCTTCACCATCGTCCTGGCGCTGTTGGACGGCTTCAACCCCTGCGCCATGTGGGTGCTGCTTTTCCTCTTAAGCCTGCTCGTCGGCATCCCCGACCGCAAGCGAGCCTGGATACTCGGGGCGTCTTTCGTCGCGGCTTCGAGCCTTGTCTACTTCCTGTTCCTCGCCGCATGGCTCCATGTCTTCCTGTTCCTGGGATTCATTTTTTGGGTCCGCCTGGCCGTCGGCCTGGTAGCGCTCGCCGCGGGCGGTTATTATCTTTACGATTTCATCGTCAACAAGCGGGGCGGCTGCGGCATAGTGAGCGACAGCCTCCGAGAAAAGATCTTCGCCAGGACCAGAGCGGCCGTGAGCCGGGGGTCGCTGGTCCTGGGTATCGCCGGGATCGTCACTCTCGCTTTCGCGGTCAACCTGATCGAGCTGGTCTGCTCGGCCGGACTGCCCGCCGTTTATACCCAGGTCCTGGCCCTGAACCATCTGCCGGGTTGGCAGTATTACGCGTATCTCATCCTGTATATTCTGGTGTTCCTGGCGGACGACCTGTTCATCTTCTTTACGGCCATGCTGTTCCTGCAGCTGACCGGCATCCAGCACAAATACACTCGCTGCGCCCGGCTGGCCGGCGGCCTGTTAATGCTGGCCGTGGGCCTGCTGCTCCTTTTCAAGCCGGAGTGGCTGACCTTCGGCTAAAGCCGCGGTATAAGCGCCCAGAATACCGCAGCCGGGCTTTCCCCGGCAGCGCTGGCCGAAGCCGCAACGCCCAGCGGCGGATTTTTAACCGTCAGTGAATAGGCGATCGGCTTCTCGGAAACACGCGCACGAAAACGATCCCTTCCTCCCCCGGTACGTCGTTCATGAGTTCGCCTGACCGCGCCCATGACCCCCTCCGAATTAAAAAAACGCACCCTGGCTGGGTGCGTTTAGGAGCAAGACCGGACGCCGCGAGAACGGCGGCGGTCAGAAGCGACCGACCGGACGCGTCAGCAGTGGAAGTAGTAGTGCTGCCACATCCAGCCGTAGGGCGTGGCGACGTAGCCGTTGCATTCCACTTCGACTCCGGGCACGACCCGCCAGTTGCAGGCCTGGCCGGCGCTGGAGTTGCCGTACACGGTGCAGGTGACGTACCCGCCGCTCGGACACGTCGTGTAGGCGTAGCAGGTCCCGTAGGAACTGGACTGCGCCTCGGCCGTGGACGTCGGGAAGAGGGTGAACGCCGCCAGGACCGCCGCGAAAACGGCTGCGATCATGATCTTCATCTGGCCACTTCCTTTCTTATGCTGTTGTCGGATAGCGGGTTTTGACGCCGGCATCTCAAGGAGCCTCGGCATGTTAGGACATGCGGTCTCCGGCGTCAAGCGCTCCAATGATCAAGGCGATAAAAAATAAACCCCTCCACGAGCGGAGGGGTTTGACGTTGAAGTCGCGAACTACGGCGTCGGGTCCGGTGCCGGCCGGAGCGTCGCCGGGTAGCCTTTGAAGAACCACTCGGACCACTTTTTCCGGTCGATGCCGGCCTGGTCGGCGTGGATCCACAGGCCGCCGGCGTCCTCGGTGAACAGCGGGTGCTGGCGCAGGCGGATCGTCCCCGACCAGACCACCGCGGACGGATCGGCCTTGTCGTAGATGGTCAGCTCGTCGCCGTCCTCCAGGACATGCAGGCCGTCGTAGGACCAGTCCTCCGGGCAGATCAGCTCGAACTCATGCGTCCCGGGAGCGCAGTAAGGCTGCCCAAAAGAGTTGGTCCCCCATTCGTCCCCGACGTGTTCGTCGGCGACGGGGCCGGACGGCCGGTCGGCCTTGTCCCAGTAGGCGCCGCACTTCTTGCAAGAAAAGCGGGTGGTGTTCGGGGTGATAAAACGTTCGTCCTGGAGCGCCCAGTAGCCGCCCTCCGTGCCGGTTTCGCTCCAAAGATGGAGAACCCCGCGAATAGCCTGGCGTGCTTTCGTCATGACCAGAACCTCCTGAAAAGAGCGATGCCGACAGCTTGCGCCATCCGCCGCCCGGCGTCAACCGCGCGGCGTTTCCCCTCCGGTCCGTCCGGGAACAAAAAAGCCCGGCCGTCGGCCGGGGTTCTGATGTTCGCGCGTCCGGCGGCGCCGGATCAATACATGTCCCGGAACAACGGCATCACCAGCGAATCGATCGGCACGTAATCGTCGGTCAGGACCAGGCCGCGATGGCCGGCCATGAAGGCCTGCCGCTCCCCGTCCGGCATCAGGTAGCTGGCGGCCTCGATCGGGATCGGCGCCGGGGCGGCGATGTCGCGGCCGTAGGTCGCCTGGGCCGAGCGCTGCCATTGCTCGCGGTCCAGAGGCTCGTTCGAAGCCAGCATGACGTAGGTCGTCCGCAGGGGGTTCTTCTGCCACTCCGGATTGAGCGTTCCGACCTCGAGATACGGGAACACCTCCGCCGCGGTCTTCAGAAAGGAGGACAGGACCCGGCCGTGGTCGGCGGCATCGATGACGTTCAGCGCGTAAACGCCGCGGGGCGACAGATGGTCGCGGACCAGCGCGAAGAATTCTTTGGTCGTCAGGTGGAACGGTATGGAGATGTCGTTGTAGGCGTCGCCGTAGATCAGGTCGTAGGTCCGGCCGGCGGCGTGGTCGGCCAGGAACAGCCGCGCGTCCTCGTTGACGCTGCGGATGGGCCCCTCGGGATTGATGCCGAAATTGCCGACGGCTATCTCGGTCACCCCGGGATCGATCTCGACCACGGTCAGCTCCGAATCCGGCTTGGTCTCCTCCAGGAACCGCGGCATGACGTAACCGCCGCCGCCCAGGAACAGCACCCGCAAGGGATCGGGCCGCGTCCGGTCGGCGGCGTATTGGGCGGCGATGGCGTAAGCCGTCTCGTAGTCGTAACCCAGGCGGCTCGCCTCCGGATGGACGTGGCTGTGCACCAGCTTGTCCAGGATCAGCACGCGGTCGATCAGGCCGGTGGTCGCGGACGCGTGCGGCTTGATGCGGACGCAATAATAGGCGGTCTCGGTCAGGCAGAACCGCGGCGTGAACAGGCTGACCCACAACAGCAGGACCATCACCGCCATCGGGCCTCCGGTGGTGAGTTTAGGGTCGCGGGCGGTGAAGATGCCGGTCAGCATCAGCACGGCGGCGACGCAGAGGACGATGGTCTTGACCCCGAGGAGCGGGATCAGGACGAAGCCGGTGGCGAAAGTGCCCATGATGCTGGCGAAGGAGGAAACGGCGTAGATGCGGCCGACCGTCGTGCCCGTCTTCTTCAGCGAATCCAGCGACAGGGAAATGACGATCGGCGTGATCATGCTCAGACAAAAACTGACCGGGAAGAATTCCAGCAGCGAAAAGAGGATGATGCCGACCTGGAGCGAGGGCTGGAAGACCTTGAGGGATTCGGCCATCGGCCGGCTCAGGAAGAAGGACAGGATCGCGGCCAGGCCGGCCAGGATGAAAAGCAGGCCGATGCCGCGCCAGCGGATCCCCTTCTCCGCCAGGTAGCCGCCGACGTAGTTGCCGACGGCGATGCCGGCCAGGACGACGCCGATCACGCCGGTCCAGGTGTACAGCGACGATCCCAGGTACGGGGCGACGATGCGGCTGGCCACCAGCTCGATGACCATCAGGCAGAAACCGGCGATGAAAACTAAAACGTGCGGCCGGTACCGCCGGCGCACGTCAGTCGATATTGTTTTCGGGCCTTCCTCCATAAGACCGAGCTTTGCGCGCCCGTCCTACTTCGTCTCCTTGTGGGCCGCGTGCTTCTTGCACGACTTGCAGAATTTCTTGAGTTCCAGCCGCTGCTTGAGGGTCTTCTTATTCTTGCGGGAGAAATAGTTGACGCGATGGCAGACGCCGCACTCCATCTTGATGAGATTTTCCTGTGACATATTGGCGATGTTAACGACGAAGAGCTTAACCTAAGCCTTGGATTCTGTCCAGTTGTTGGCTCTGGCGCGCCACCCGCAGCTACCGCCACGGGTCAAAGCCGTCCCCCTCCCTGCCTGTCGGCAGGCAGGCGCTGAATCTTCGGGGATACCCTTCGCCCCTTTTCAATTTAATACCAGGAAGCGAAGGGTGGAGCCACCTCCCGGGATCGAACCGGGGACCTACAGTTTACAAAACTGTTGCTCTACCGGCTGAGCTAAGGTGGCCTGGCTTGCCACCCGCAGCTTCCGCTCCGGACAGCAGTTTGTCCCCCTCCGCTAAAGCTGCGGGGGACACCCTTCGCCTTTCATCGTATTTTGTCAGGAAGCGAAGGGTGGTGGGTAGGCTAGGATTCGAACCTAGGAAGGCGCAGGCCAGCAGATTTACAGTCTGCCCCGTTTGACCGCTTCGGTACCTACCCATGGAGCCGACGACCGGGATTGAACCGGTGACCTTCTCCTTACCATGGAGATGCTCTACCAGCTGAGCTACGTCGGCAAATATTCGACTTCTTGTTTGTGAAGACCGTTTATTTATTTTTTCCCGTTCCTGGAATTATTTAAGCCGGCCTTGGCCGGCATCGCCGATATCTTTTCCAATAAGGCTCCCAGCTTCTGGTTCTCGGGGTTGGCCTGTTTCAGCTTTTCGAACACTTCCAACGCCCTTTCTTTGTCGCCTTCCAGTATACACGTCTCTATAAGTAAATCAAGATGTTTGGGATTGGTCGGCTCATGGGCCACGGCCCCCTCCAGGGCCAGACGCGCCCCGGGCAGGTCGCCCGCGGCCCGGCAGGCGGCGGCCAGGCCGTAATAATTCTTGGCGATCTCGCCCTGAACGACGGGCGAAGCCGGGCAGGGCGTCAGGTTCTTGACGTCCTTTTCCGAACAGGCGCGGCCCTTATGGGCCAGGCAGCAATTCCGCACGGCCATTTTGACCAGGAAAGCGTAGGTCTCCTGGGCCTGGGCATAGTGCTTCGTCTCCAGATAAAGGTCGCCCAGGCCGCGGTAAGCCTCGGTATTCTTCTGGTCCAGCTTGATGATCTCGACGAATCTCTTCTCGGCCTGTTCGGTCCGGCCTTCCTTGGCGGCGGCGCGGGCCTCTTCCAGCATCCGTTCCACGCTGGCGCGCGCATCGGCCAGCGGCACGGGCGCCGCGGCCGGCGGTTTGCCTTGAAAATTATAATCAAGGTTAAGGACCTTGGTATAGGCCCGACGGAAAGCCCGCCGCAAGGCCCAGATCCCGGGACTGACCCGGGCGGCGAAATTCTTCCACCACTCGGCGACCAGGCGGCCGACGCGTTCGTGGATGATGTCCTTCTTTTTCCTGGTCTCCCGCTCCTTAGGCAGGGCTTCGACGTCGATCAGCGTCAGCTGCGGGAATTTCCGAATGACGATGGCGGCAATGGCCGCCACGCAGAGCGCGATGAAAACCAGGGCGACGACGTAGAAGATCATAATGATCCTGGCCGCGTCACTTGAGGTCCGCGGCGACCTCGGCCATCCTGACGAACTCCGCCGCCTTGAGCGACGCGCCGCCGATCAGGGCCCCGTGGATGACGTCGACCTTGAGGAAACCGGCCAGATTGCTGCTGTCGACAGAACCGCCGTAAATGATGGCGACCTGGTTATCGACGATGTCGGCGGGCAGCAGATCGTAAAGTGTCTGTTTGATCAGCTGATGCATGGACGCGGCATCGTCCGGGGAGACCGCCTGGCCCGAACCGATCACCCAGCGAGGTTCGTAGGCGATGATGATGTTCTGCGTGCCGAACGGCCGGTTGTCCTTGAGAGCTGCCCGTACCTGATTGATCACGACGGAATCGCGGCGTCCGGAACGACGCTCCTCCATGGTCTCGCCGACGCAGACGATGGGATGGATGTTGTGGCGCAGCAGGGCCGCGGTCTTCTTCTGGACCATCTCGTCGGTCTCGCCCAGGAACTCGCGGCGCTCGGAATGGCCGACCAGGGAATACTCGCAGCCCAGCTCTTTCAGCGTGGCCGGGGCGATCTCGCCGGTATAGGCGCCCTTGTCCTCCCAAAAAACGTCCTGAGCGCCCATGTTCACGCTGGTGCCGTTGAGCACGCCGTGCACGGCCGAAAGCGACACGTGCGACGGGCAAAGCACCGTGACCACGTTCGGCTTGAGCGCCCCCTGACCGGCCCAGAGCCGGACGACCTCCTTGGCGACAGCGACGCTGTCGGCGCTGTTCAGCTGCATCTTCCAGTTGCCGATGAGAAATTTCTTTTTCATAGGGTCTTGCCGTGGCGTAAAAATTCTTTGTTATCGGCGTACGGGCCGACGATGGCCATGGTCAGGCGCTGGTTGCGGAAGACGTCGGCCGCGGCGCGGCGCACGTCCTCGCGGGTGACGGCGAAGATCTTGGCCAGCTTTTCCTCCGGCGTTTCGGCCCGCTTCACCATCAGCTCCTGTTTGGCGTACCAGTCGGCCAAATGGCTGGAATCCTCCAGGCTGAGCGTCATGCGGCCCTTGAGGTTGTCCTTGGCCCGGGCCAGCTCCTCCCCGGTGACGTCCTTGCTCCGGATCCGGTCGACCTCCCTGAGGATCAGGCCGATGGCCTGGTGCACCCGGTCCTTGGCCAGGCCGGCCTGGATGGCCAGGTTGCCCACGTCCTGATAGGGATTCACGGAAGAACGCACGAAATAGGCCAGGCCGTGCTTTTCCCGGACGGTCAGGAACAGCCGGGAACTCATGGTGCCGCCCAGGATGACGCTCATCAGGTTCAGCGCCGCCAGGCGCGGGTCGCCGTAGGGGTAGGCCGGGAAAGCCAGGGCCAGCTGGACCTGCTCGGTCTCTTTCTTGCCGACGTTGAAGCGCGGCGCGTCATAACCGGCCTTGGCCACGTCGAAACGCGCGTATTTCTTCGGCTCCTTGCCTGCGGGACGGGCGCCGAACTTCGCCTCCAGCAATTCCAGGACCTCGCCTTCGTCGTACAGTCCGGACACGGCGACGACGGTGCGGGACGGCACGTAATAGCTGTCGCGATAGCGGACCAGGTCGTCGCGTTTTATGCCCATCATCGTCTCCACCGTGCCGCTGATGCGGCGGCAGAGCGACGAGCCGCGGTAGAGCTGTTCTTCCAGCAGCTCCTCGACCAGGGCCATCGGGTTGTCCTCGTACATGCGGATCTCCTCCAGGATCACCTTGCGTTCGGAATCCAGGTCGCCCGGGCGGTAGACCGAGTGGTAGATCATGTCCTCGATCATGTCCGCGGCCAGCCCGAACTTGTCGGCCTGCAGGCGGATGTAGTAGCCGGTGTAATCCTTGCCGGTGAAGGCGTTGTATTCGGCGCCGACGGCGTCGAGGTCCTTGGAGATGGCCATGGTGTTGGGCCGGCGCTCCGTACCCTTGAACATCATGTGCTCGATGTAATGCGAAGCGCCGTTGATCTTCAGGCTTTCGTAGCGCGAACCTACCTCGTACAGGGCCAGCAGGGTGACGGCCGCCGTTCCCTTTGACGGTATGAGCAGGACGCGCGTCCCGTTGGACAGGGTGACTTTCTTGAAATTATTCATAAAGGCGTCAGCGGGACCGGCTAAGCGCCGATCCGGGCGGCGATCATGTCGCCGACCTCGCCGAGGGCGACGCGCTCCTGTTTCATGGTGTCGCGGTCGCGGACCGTGACCTTGCCGTCGTTCGGCGTCTCGAAATCCACGGTCAGGCAGAAAGGCGTGCCGATCTCGTCCTGGCGGCGGTAGCGGCGGCCGATGGAAGCGACCTCGTCGTACTGGACGTAGAAGCGCTTGGCCAGGTCGGACTGAAGCTGGCGGGCGATGCCTATCAGCGGCTCCTTCTTGGACAGGGGCAGGATGGCGGCCTTGACCGGCGAGAGCGCCGGATGCAGGCGCAGGACGGTCTCAATCTCCTTGTTGGCCTCGGTGGTGGTGGAGCGGCCGCCTTCGATCTCCTCGTAGGCGTCGATCAGGAAGGCCAGCACCGCGCGGTCCAGGCCGAGCGAGGGCTCGATCACGTAAGGGATGTAGCGCTCGTTGGTGATGTCGTCGCGGTAACTCAGGTCCTGGCCGCTGAACTGCGAATGCTGCTTGAGGTCGAAGTCGGTGCGGTTGGCGCAGCCCCACAGTTCGGCCCAGCCCCAGGGGAACTCATACTCCAGGTCGACGGTCCGCTTCGAGTAATGCGACAGGTCGGCCTTAGGGTGCTCGTAGAAACGGAAATGCTCCGCCTTGCCGCCCAGGCCGACGAACCACTCCAGCATGAAATCCTTCCAGGCCTCGAAGGTCTCCTCGTCGGTCCCCGGCTTCACGAAATACTCCAGCTCCATCTGCTCGAACTCGCGGGTGCGGAAGGTGAAATTGCCGGGCGTGATCTCGTTGCGGAAGGCCTTGCCGGTCTGGGCGATGCCGAAAGGCAGCCGCTTGCGGGCGGTCTGCTGGACGTTGAGGAAATTGACGAAGATGCCCTGGGCCGTTTCCGGACGGAGATAGACCGTGGCCGCGGCGTCCTCCAGCGGACCCATGAAGGTCTTGAACATCATGTTGAACTGGCGGATGTCGGTCAGCTCGCCGCCGCACTCCGGGCAGCGGACGTCCTTGATGGTCAGCGGTTTCTCCCGCAGCCCCTTCATCTCGCGCGAACGGGCCTCGAGCAGGTGGTCGGCGCGGAAACGCTTCTTGCAGCCCTTGCAGTCCACCAACGGGTCGGTGAAGCTCTGCAGATGGCCCGACGCCTCCCAGACCTTGGGCGCCATGAGGATGGCGGAATCCAGGCCGACGACGTCGTCGCGCCGCTGGACCACCGAACGCCACCAGGCCTGGCGGACGTTGTTCTTCAGCAGGACGCCCAGCGGACCGTAATCATAGGCCGAACCCAGGCCGCCGTAGATCTCGGAACCGGGAAAAATAAAACCGCGGCGCTTGGCCAGGGCCACGACTTTCTCCATTTTGTCTGCGCTCATAGCGTTGGCTGATGACGTAACGGATAATGACAAACGTTATCATAACGCTTAAGAGGGCACAAGGCGGCGGAGCGCGGCGTTATCCGCGCTTAAATAAGAGAGATGGGCGAAATTAAAAAACCCGCCCCAAAAGGCGGATCGGACGCAGCGGTTCTTGACCTCGGGCCGCACCCCGTCACCGCGTCCGAAGCCGGTCAGACCAGATCGGCCAACCGGTCCTCGGAAACGCCTCGCTGTCGCTCGGCTTCCCGCGTCGCCCACCGGACCATCAGCGGATGACGCGGTGAGGGGTTGTTAACTGACACAAAATTTTCATCGCCCCGCGGAACCACGGGGCTCGAAAATTTCGGTCGTTAACAAAAATCCCGGAGAACGAGCTGGAGATGGAAACCCGGGTTGAGCCGCAAGCGGCCGCCCGAGCGACGGCGCTTTGGTCGGTTGCTGCCAGTCGAAACCGGCTGCTACTGACTTCCGCGCCACCTTGATCTGGAGGCCGAAGCCTGGCGATCAAGGGATCCCCCTCCATTTCGCTTTCCGGGATAGATCATTATTAACGAACAGGGCAATATAGCATGTTTCCGGATTTATGTCAAGAGTCTTTGACAACGTCTGGGCCTACGCGGCATAAAATGAGCCCAGTATGTCTTATCTGAGCTTATTTCATCCCTGTCTTGCAGCCCAAGGTCTGTCATAACGCAAAAACAAAAGCAGCCGCCACGTGCGGCTGCTTTCTTCATTGTTTCCCAGGCTTTCAACCTTCCCGCTCCACCCGCTCCTAGATCGTCATTATTTCCTTTTCCTTTTCTTCCCCGATGGCCTTGATCTTGTCGTTCCAGCCGGCCACGACCTTGTCCAACTGCTCCAGCAGCCGGTATTTTTCGTCCTCCGAGATCGCCCCTTCCTTTTCCGTCGCCAACACCTCGGATTTGGCGTTCTCGCGGATGCCGCGGACGGCGATGCGGGTCTGCTCCAGCTTGTCGCCCATGGTCTTGACCAGCTGGCGGCGCGTCTCTTCGGTCAGCGACGGCAGGGAAACGCGGATGAGCTTGCCCTGGACCACGGGGTTCAGGCCGATCTTGGCCTCCTGGATCCCCTTCTCGATGTCCTTGAGGATGCTCTTGTCCCAGGGTTCGATGACGATGGTCCGGGAATCGGGAATGGAAATGGAGGCCAGGCCGACGAGCGCCGTGCGCGCCCCGTAAGCCTCGACCTGGACGTTCTCGACCAGGGCCGGCGTGGCGCGGCCGGTGCGTAAAGACGACAGGTCGAGCTTCAGGAAATCGATGGCGTCCTGAAATTCGCCGGAAAATTTTGCTAAAGAGTCAAATGCCATAAGCGGCTGGTTAGAAAACTACTGCTTGAATTTGGTCACGCCCATGTACAGGACCGACGAGTTGGCGGCGTCGACCAGCAGGAAAGTGGCGGCGCGCGAGGTCGGCAGCTTCTTCGGCACCCAGTTGACGCCGCCGTTGGGGCTGCGATAGAAGGTGGTGGAAGTGCCGTAATAAAGGTTGTTCGGGTCCTTGGGGTCGACGGCCAGCGAGTAGATGATCGTCGAGCCGGCCGGCGTCAGCAGTTCGATCTTGGCCCAGGTGTCGCCCTCGTCGGCGGAGCGGATCAGGCCGAACTTCGAGGCCAGCACCAGGGTCTTGGGGTCGGACGGAGCCATGACCAGCTCGCCGAAATCCTTGGCGCCGGCGAAGTCCTTGTAATTCTTGCTCAAGTCGGTCCAGGTCTCGCCGCCGTCGAGGCTGCGCCAGACGCCGATGCTCTTGGTGGCGACGAAAATATGCCGGGTGTCGGCCGGGCTGATCAGCAGCCGGATGATGTCGTCCTTGAAATTATGGACGTTGGCCCAGGAGGCGCCGGCATCGGCGCTCCGCAGCAGGTCGCCGGAGTTCGTGCCCAACCAGACGATGTCGGGGTTGTAGGCATCGATGGCCACGACCTTGGTCTTCTTGTCGCTCCGGGCGTCCAGGAAGGGCACCGTCCAGGTCCGCGAACAATCATCGGTCTTGACCAGCTTGTTCTCCGTGGTCGCGTAGACCACGCATTTGTCCTTGGGATGGAC
>CAYPMU010000005.1:0-14519 GCA_964411975.1 uncultured Gammaproteobacteria bacterium
CCTCGGCCAAGGACGAGGCCGTCAAACAGCTGGTCCGGCAGGTCGCCAAGATCAACTTCATCAAGGTCCCGGAATGGGGATTGCCGGCCGGCGCCAGCGAAGCCCGGTCTCTCCGGGTCGGCACCACGCTGGACCTCAGCCCGCTCCTGGATTTCCTGGCCAGCAGATAAAACAGGGAAGTATATTTGCCAACGACCCGGCCGCCCGGCCGGGTCGTTTTGGTCGATCTGGTTTCCAGCCGGCGGGACCTGACCGGGCGGACACCGGCGCCCGGACCGTCTGATCAAATCAAGACCGTCCGCACGATGGCGGACGGTCTTATCACTCGCTGATCATTTGCCGCTCCGGCCGAACAGGCGGCCCAGCAGCCCCGATTTCTTGGCCGCCGGCGCCGCGGACCGCGGCGTGTCCGGACCGCTTTCCTGATCTTTTGCCGGCGCTTCCGGCCGCTTGACGGTCCTCCGGTCAAGTTCGGCCCGCGCTGAACGGCGGATCTCTTCTTCGGATCTGGCCTGGTCGGCCCGCCGCTGTTCTTCCACCAGGCGCCACTGATCGGCTATCTCGCGCAGCCGCCCTTCGGCTCCGACGATGGCCGAGAGCGAGTCCATGCGCTGTTTTGCCTGGGCCGCGGTCGCCTCGGCCGTCCTGATCAGCTGCTCCTGGGTCTCGCCCTTCTCTATTCTTTCGTCGACCGATGCCAGGGCTTCGGTCGAGGCGCCCATGAGCCGTCCTCCTTTGAGCGCCCGGGCGGCATTGGCGATCTGTCGCTGCCAGTCGATGATCTTTTGCTGCTTGGCAACCTCTTGGCGCAGTTGTTCCGGCGACAATCCCATCTCCTGCTGTTTTTGCTCCATTTCGTGCTTGGTCAGCTGGTATTCCCGGCTCAGCGAAAAGACTTTCCAGTCGCGCAGGCGGCGGTCGATGCCCTGGACGCCGCCGAGTCGACCGATCTTCAGCACGTCCGCTGTCGGCACATTGCCGTACATCACGTTGTCGGTCGGAGTGCGTTCGAGTTTGACGGCCGTCTTCCGTAGATCGTCCAGCAAGGCCATTTCGACGCCGGCGTTGTCCAGTTCCTGCTGCCATTTTCCGAGCTGTTCCGGCGAGACCGGTTCGCCGCGTTCGCCGGCCGCAGATGCGGGACGCTCCTTGGCCGCTCCGCCGACCTCGATGATCGTGGCGGTGATGTCGTCCCGTTTAGCCCGGCCTTCGCCGCTTTCCGCTATTTGGGAAGCCGCCGCGATGACTTCGCCGACGCCGCCGCCGGCGCGCAGCACCTCGGCCAGCTGGTCCTGGGTGAGATTGTCGTGGACGCCGTCGGTGCTCAGGAGGATGCGGTCGCCGGCCTTGGCTTTGAAGACGCCGGTGGTGAAACGCGGCTGCCCGCTGTTCTGCCCGATGACGTCCGAGACCATGTTCCGGTACTGGTAGAACATTTTCAGTTCGCCGGGCAGGGCGTCGATGTCCGGGGCGTTCATCACTTGGTCGTATTGTTCCCGGGTGATCTTTTTGTCGCGGAGAGCCTGGCCGGCGAACCCGTCGTCCACGGTCAGGCAGCTGATGCGGCCGGTCTCGCCGTCCAGGACGTAGATGCGGCTGTCGCCGACGTGGCCGTAGGCCACTTCAAAGGTGCCGTCGCCCTGGTCGACCAGCTTGACGATGTCGGCCGTGGTGGCCATCTCCTTCAGGTCCGGACGGCCGGCTTTGTGCTCCATGACAGCCTGATGGGCCGCTCCCAGGGCCGCCTCGATGGATCTCCTGGCCCGTTCGCCGCCGGCGTCCGCCGGCATGTGCGAAAGTATTTCGGCCATCTTACCCGAGGCTAAACGGCTGGCCACCAGGCCTGATCCGTTGCTGCCTCGTCCGGACACGCCGTCGAGCGATCCGAAGATACTTTTGGCTTTGAGGTCGTCGGCCGCCGCCGCTTCAGCCGCACCGGCCCGTTCGATGACCGCCAGGTCGGCGGCGACGTCGCTGGTGTGAATGGCCGGAGTCTTTTCCCGCTCAGACCTCAGCCGCGCGACGTCGCCCAGGGCGGCATCCTCGTTGCTGTCCGGGTGTTTGCTTGACGGCCGCGATTCGACGGCGGCGCTGATCGGCGCGCGCTCTGTTTCGCGCTTATCGCCAGTGAATTTACGGTGTTCCGGAGACATAGGCGTGCGGTTAGTTCATAGAAGAAATTTAGCATAGATTTGCCAAAAAATCAAGATAATGTTTTCGGACCGATGATCTTTTATCAGCCGGCTGCCGGGTTCGCCGGCCGGCCGGGAGCCGCGGCCGGCCCTGGTTCAATTAAGCCGGCATTAGTGTATAATTGAAACAGTCTTTAAACGAGTTCCCTTATGCCCAAGAAACCGCTGATCGAATACGACCATTCTTTGATGTTCGCCGACCGTCACGGCGCCGCGGCCATGACCCCGGAGGAGGCCAAAGAATTGTGGCACAAGCTCGGTCCGGTCCACGCCGAACTCGTCCGGCAGGCCAAGACCGGCGAGACCGGTTTTTTTTCCATACCCGCCAGGCGGCAGGAACTGCGCGCCGTTCGCGATCTGGCCTCGGCCGTGTCCAAGAAATACCGGACCCTGGTGGTGATCGGCATCGGCGGTTCCGACCTCGGCGCCCGGGCCCTGGTCCGCGCGCTCAAGGTACCGGGGAGGGGGATGGATGTGGAGTTCATCGGGGCCAACACCGATCCCGAGGAGATCGCCGCTCTGCTGCGGCGCGTCGACCTGAAGAAAGCCGTGCTTAATATCATCTCCAAGTCCGGCGATACTATCGAGCCGATGAGCACTTTCCTGCTGTTGCGCCAGGAGCTGATCAAAGCCGTCGGCGCAAAGCGCCATCGGGAACAGGTCATCGCCACGACGGACGCCGCCGGGGGCACTTTAAGGCAGATCGCCGACCGGGAAGGCTATCGTTCCCTGCCCGTGCCGTCCGACATCGGCGGGCGTTTTTCCGCCCTGACCGCGGTCGGCCTGTTTCCGGCGGCCTGCGCAGGCATCGACGTGAAAGGGCTCCTGGCCGGCGCCGGGGAAATACTTGAAGAATTCATAAGTCAGCCGCCGCGGCGGAACGCGCCGCTGCTTTTCGCCGGCCTGCACTACGAAGCCTACAGCCGCCGGACGCAGCACTTGACCGTACTCATGCCTTACGCCGCCGCCCTCAAAGAACTGGCCGCCTGGTTCGCCCAGCTGTGGGCGGAGAGCCTGGGCAAGAAGCACGACCGCCACGGCCACGCCGTCTATCACGGCTTGACGCCGGTGGCCGCGCTCGGCGCCACGGACCAGCATTCCCAGCTCCAGTTGTATAACGAAGGACCGTTGGATAAGGTCGTCGATTTCATCGAAGCCGCCAGGTTCCGCGACGAATTGACCGTGCCGGCGAGTTTCGCCGACATCGAGGGCGCGGCCTACATGGCCGGACACTCCTTCAGCCGGATCATCCACGCCGAACGTCAGGCCACGGCCCTGTCGCTGGCGAAGAACGGCCGTCCCAGCGGCACGCTGCGCATCGCCGCCATCACGCCCCGGACGGTCGGCGGCCTGATGTTCTTTTTTCAGCTGGCCACGGCGGCCATGGGCGAACTGCTGAACATCAACGTTTACGACCAGCCCGGCGTCGAGGACATGAAGCGGACGATGTACGCCCTGCTGGGCAGGAAAGGCTTCAAGCCGGGCGGCCGCGGACCGATACACTGACGTTTATGCGGCCGACGGCGACCGTGAATTGCTTATGGACCTGGGATCAGCGTTATCCGAATTGACCAAGAAGACCGGCTCGGCGGAAAGATCCGTCGAACATTGGCTGGGCCGTTTCGCGGCCAGGTACGGGCTGGCCGCCGTCGTGATCCTGGCCGCTCCGGCCCTGGTCTATTTGGGCTGGCAGGTCTCCCCGGCCGGCTTTCAGCCGCTGAGTTATTACGTCCGTCCGGACGACGCCGCGCTGCGTTCGGAGCTCGGCCCGCCCCGGGTGGTCAAGACGCCGGAGTTCGTCAAAGGGATCTACCTCACTTCGGACACGGCGGGCAGCGACAAGCGTTTGGAGCAGCTCCTCGGCCTGGCTCGGCGCACCGAGATCAACTCCCTGGTCATCGATGTCAAGGACTATCGCGGCCGCGTCGCTTTCGCCACCGCCAGCGAGAAGTTGAGGCCTTTTCTCCAGGCCAAACCGTCTCTCGGCAGCCTGGCTGATCTGACCGCCAGGCTCCATCAGGAGGGACTTTATCTCATCGCCCGGATCCCGGTCTTTCCCGACCAGACCCTGGCGGAAAAACGCGCCGACCTGGCCCTGCGGCGCGCTGACGGTTCGCTTTGGCGGGACAGTCTGGGGCTGCTTTGGCTTGATCCGGCCGCCGGCGACGTCTGGAAACACAACGTCGACGTGGCAGCCGAGGTCTTCGACGGCGGTTTCGACGAAGTCCAGTTCGATTACATCCGTTTCCCTTCCGACGGCAGCCTCAAGGCCATCCGCTACCCCGTGTACGACGGCCGACTCACCAAAGCCCAGGTCATCACGAATCTTCTCACGTATTTCGATCGGGAGCTGCGGCAGCGTCGTGGCATACCGCTTTCGGTCGACCTGTTCGGCCTGACCATGTGGCAGCATGATTCCGATCTGGGCATCGGCCAGCGCCTGGCCGACGCCGCGCCGCGTCTGGATTTCGTATCGCCGATGGTCTATCCCTCCCATTACCCTCCGGGGTTCGAGGGGTTCTCCAACCCGGCCCTCTACCCTTATGAAGTCGTCTATCGTAATCTACTGAGGGGCAATCAATTCCTGGAGGCGCTGAATCTCAAGAACGGGGTACTGGCCGAGTCCGACCCGCCGGTGCCCGTGCCCCGCTTGGCCTCGCTGCGGCCCTGGATCCAGGATTTCCATATGGGCGCGGTGTATGACGCCGCCCGGGTCAGGGCTCAGATACGGGCGTCAGCGGACGCCGGCGCTTCCGGTTGGCTCCTTTGGAACGCCGCCAATACTTATACCGAGTCCGCTCTTGAGAAGGCGGAGTGAGTCGGCTACAATTCAATGGTTGCCGGACGAACATCGTTCCAAAGGCACTATCCGCCGATCTAAACCACGAACTGAATATGAACAGGATTAACCTCTACACTATGGCCATCGCCGCCGGAACTTTGATCCTCATCGGCGCCGGCTGCGGCCAGGGTCAGATAGCCATACCGGCTGACCGCATGAACAGCGAATCCGCCCTGTCCTATCAACTGGGTAATCCGGCCGACGCGTCCCAGCAGGCGGCGCGGACCCAGGCCCCGCCGGCATCGTCCGAAGCCAGCGCTGCGGGGCGAGAAGCCGCGTCCGGGTCCGTACCGCCGACGACGCCGGCGGCCGAAAATTGGCCGCGCCCGACCGCCTTCCCGGGCATCCTCCGCGATCAGGACCTGCGCGGCAAACAAGCGAGGATAATGACGGCCAAGGGTGAGATCGTCTTCGAGTTATTGGATCGAGAGGGTCCCAAGGCCGCCTCTAATTTCATCGCCCTGGCCCGCAGCGGTTATTACGACGGCGTGTTGTTCCATCGCGTCGAGCCGGGATTCGTCGTCCAGGGAGGCGACCCGCTTACCCGCGACCCGGGACAGAGGGACCGATGGGGGACCGGCGGTCCCGGCTATGAGTTCGGGGACGACCCGGTCACGCTTGATTACAAGGCGGGCATCGTCGCCATGGCCAATCCCGGTCGTCCGGACGCCAACGGCAGCCAGTTCTTCATCGTGCTTGAGGACCAGCCGACGCTGCCCAAGAATTACTCGATCTTCGGCCGGGTCATTTCCGGCATGGACGCGGTCCGCCGCATCGCCGTCGGCGACGTCATTACTTCGGTCGTGATCGAAGATAAGCAATAATCGCGCCCGGAACCGACGCTAACCGACCACAGAACTATGGAGCCAGCACTGCCGCCGATACATCCTCAGGTCCCCGAATTGCTGAACAACCTCGGATTGCAGATAATCGAGCCGTTGAAATGGAACGTGCTGCTTTGCCGCAGGCAGGGGGCTTCGGCGAAAGAACCGCTGCTCATCCTCAAGTTCGGGTCTGACCCGCGCAAGGCGGCCAGCATCCAGTACGAAGTGCGCATCATCCGCGACGTACTGCCGCAGTTCGACGAGAAATTCTTCGAGCGGCTGGTGATCCCGGAGTACGTCAGCGACGGCAAGTTCGGCGAACTGGATTGGGTCCTGACCAAATATATCAAGGGCGAACCGCTGCTTTTCGAATGGTCGGAGAAGACCTATAAGTCGGACATACTCGGCGGCAAGAAGATCGGTCTGCATGTGGCCAAATACGCGGTCGACATCCTGCGCGACCTGCGCTTGGTGGACATGGAGTCCATACCGGAGTTCGTGCGCCGTTTCAGCTTCGACAGCTGGCTGGGCAATTTCCGCGTCCAGGCGCAGGAACTCGTGGACCGGCGCATCTGGAGCCAGGAACTCGTGGACCGGGCGCTGGAACATTTCCAGGCCGCGGCCACGGAGCGTTACGAGGGCAACATGTTCACCAACGGCGATTTCTATCCGCGGAATTTCATCCTCCTGCCCAAGGGCCGGATCGCCGTGGCCGACTGGGTCGGGGGCGTCGATCCGTGGGCCTTCGTGGCCATGAAGGCTTGGATCATGATGTGGGGAAATTCCGGTTGGCAGGTCGCTTTTATCCAAGAGCTCAAGAGGCACTTCCCGATCGATACCAGTGAGATGCAGGCCGGTATCCTGGTCAAATGCCACGATCAGATCTATGCCTGGCGCGAGAAATCAGAGGATGCCGTCGGTTTGGCCAGGACCCAGTTGTTGTCCTACTTTTCCAACGCGCTGGACGAGCAGTTCGTAAAGGATATCTTCGCCTGATATGACCGCAGTCGACCAGGTCCTGAACGCCATCGAAAAGACCTCGAAGTGGGAATTTTTGCCGATCATCGGCGCGGACAAAGGCCGTTTTTTGGAGCAGCTGGTCCGGGATAAGAAGCCCTGTCTGGCGGTCGAGGTCGGCGTGCTCGTCGGCTATACGACGATCCTCATCTCCCGGAACCTGGCCGACGGCTGCTCGGTCACCGGTCTGGAGATCAGCGAGGACCTGGCCAAGCGGGCGGAGGAGAACGTAGCCCAGGCCGGGCTGCAGGCCAAGGCCGCCATCAAGCGCGGCGACGCCCGTCAGCGGCTGGACGAGATCCAGGGACCCGTTGACCTGGCCTTTTTGGACGCCCAGAAGACGCAGTACCTGAGTTATCTGAAGAAACTTGAGCCCAAGTTGAGCCCCGGGGCCGTGATCATCGCCAACGGCACGGGGATGTTCAATAAAGAACTCGTCGCCTACCTGGATTACGTCAGGAAGTCCGGCAAGTATCAGAGCGCCAACCGCGTGTTCGGCAACGACGCTCTGGAGGTCAGTATTTATAGGGGATAAGCCGTCGAAAGCGCCCCGGTCCGTCTTGATAGGCGATTTCGCGACTAACGCCCATGGCGGGCGTTTTTTTGTTTGGCTTAGGGTAAAAAAAATGGTAAAATATATGCATTAAAGCATTTATTTGCCTGTTTTTATGAGGCTGACCGACCGTTTTCAGGCGATCGCGGCCATGTTCGCCGTCATGGTCGTGGCGTCTCTTGGCATCCAGGCCGTGCGGGGCCAGGTGATAACCTACAAAACCGAGCAGATTGTTGCCCCGGCTTTTGAGGTCCGCGTGACCAATCCTCCGGCAGGGACCGTGTCCGGCGTCGTACAGTTGCGCGCTACCACGGAACGAGCCGTAGAGAGCCTGAATTTCAGCTTCCGTTCCAGTACCGCCCAGCAACAGGAGATCGGCGCCTCCAGTCAGGACGGGATCAATTGGACCGGCAACGTCGATTGGGATACGCGCCCGTTCCCCAACGGTACCGATTTCTCCATCCTCGCCCGGGGCATTGATGCTTCCGGCGTTTCGGCCGGCGGCAGCGTTTCGGTCACCATCGACAACCAGGCGCAGCCTCCGACCCTGGCCATTTCCATCCCGTCCGACGGCGCCATGGTCAGCGGTCAGATCGCCCTGACGGCCACGACCACCGAGCCCCTGGGTTCGCTGACTTTTCTCGTTTCGGACGCGGCTCACGATGCCACCGAACAGATCCGCGGCTCCAATGTGGATGCCGCCACCTGGGTCAGCTCGTCCAATTTGAACACGGCCAATTACGCCAACGGCACGGTCCTGAGCTTGATCGCGCGCACCACCTGGAACCAGCAGACCGTCGACAGCCAAGCCGTAGGCGTGACGGTCAATAATCCCGTGCAGTATTCCGTCCTCGTCACCGCCCCGGCCGGCGGCAGCGCCGTGCCCCGCGGTTCGGTCCGCCTGGCCGCCACGACCAGCGTGGCCGCGGACAGCCTGGAATTCGTGATCAAGGACCAGACCCGGGTCGAGGCCGCCGCGCGCGTCATTACCGCCGATACGGCGGATCACATGTCCTGGACCGCCGTTTGGACCAACGACCTGGCCGTAAATTCATCGGCGACCATCGAGGCCAGGTCCGTCCTCGACGGCAATATGCGCGAAAGCGAAGCGGTCGCGGTCACCGTGGTTTCGCCTGAATACGCCGTCCTGGTCACCGCGCCGGTCGACGGCAGTACCGTATCCGCCGGCTCGGTCGAACTCTCGGCGGCCAGCGAACAGCAGGTGGACAGTCTGAGTTTCGTCTTGACCGCGGCCGACGGCGTGCAGACCGTCGTTCCGGCCGCCGACGGCGGCGACCGGCGGACATGGACCGCCGTCTGGACCAATGACCGCCTGGCCGGTTCCGTCATTTCCATCAAAGCCCGCGCGATGCTCGACGGGGTATCACGTGAAAGCGATCCGGTCAGCGTCACTGCGGCCGCCGTCGAGTACGCCGTCAGCGTCACCGCTCCGGGCAACAACGCCAGCGTGGGGCAGGGTCCGGTCAACCTGGCCGCCGCGACCAGCACGGCCGTGGACAGCCTGGAATTCGTCCTGACCGACCCGTCCGGCTTCGCGGCCGGTCCCGTCGCCATTCCCGGCAATAACCCCTCCGGGGACAGGAAGTCCTGGGTCGCTGCCTGGACCAATGATCGTCCGCCCGGTTCGAGTATCGTCATCACCGCCCGCGCCCTGCTCTCTCAGACGCCCAAAGAAAGTCCTCCGGTCACGGTCACTGTCGCCGCGGCCGCCGTCGAGTACGCCGTCAGCGTCACCGCTCCGGGCAACAACGCCAGCGTGGGGCAGGGTCCGGTCAACCTGGCCGCCGCGACCAGCACGGCCGTGGACAGCCTGGAATTCGTCCTGACCGACCCGTCCGGCTTCGCGGCCGGTCCCGTCGCCATTCCCGGCAATAACCCCTCCGGGGACAGGAAGTCCTGGGTCGCGGTCTGGACCAATGATCGCGCCGCCGGCTCGACCGTCGTCATCACCGCCCGCGCCCTGCTTGGCCAAACATCCGAGGAAAGCGGCCCAGTCACGGTCGCGGTGCAGGCACCCGATTACACCGTATCCGTCATCACTCCCAGGGATAACAGCGCCGTGCCGCCGGGCGCCCTGACGTTGGCCGCCGCGGCCAGCGCCGCCGTCGACTCGCTGGATTTCATCCTGACGTCCAGATCGGCCAACATCGCCGCCCCGCCGCCGCTGGCGGCCTCAAGCGACGATGGCAGATCCTGGGCCGCTTCGTGGAGCGCGGATTATCCGGATGACACGGTCTTCAGCGTCGTTGCCAGGTCAAGCCTGGCCCAGCGGACCAAAGACAGCCTGCCGAGCACGTTCATTTTCAGGCGGACCGCGGAGATGCCTCTGAACGTGGTCATTTCCATGCCGTCGACCAAGTCGCAGCTCAGCCAGGTCGCTTCGTTCTCGGCAACGACCAGCCGCCGGGCCGATAGCCTGAAGTTCCGCCTCGACGGCCCGAACCTGGGGGACAGCGGCAAGGTCATCAGCGCCCAGGCCGATCCGACCGGTATAACCTGGTCGGCCTCGGTCGACACCCTGGCCATGAGCAACGGGGATTATCGTCTCAAGGCCGTTACTGCGGCCGGAGCGGTGACCGCCGAAAGCCCGGCTGTCGATTTTTCCATACTCAACGAACAGGAGCAGCCGCCGCCGGACAGTTTGACGGTCAAGATCGAAGCGCCGGCGGCCGGAGCCAGCCTGGAATCCCGCGCTCTGCTCGGGGCCGCGACCAGCCAGAAGGTCGATTCGCTCACCTTCTTCATAAATCCCGTGCCGGCCCGGGACGGCGCGACGATGATCGTCCGTTCCGGACCGTTGGAAGGCGGCACCAGATGGACGGCCGACTGGGACATCGCCAGGGTGGCCAACGGCAGTTATCAACTGGTCGCCAAGGTCATCGTCGGCGGCAGATGGGCCGGGGAAAGCGGTCCGGTCGAGGTGATCGTCGCCAACAAGACAGCGGCGCCGCCGCCTCCCGGAACCGAACCGCCGCCCGCGACCGAGCCGCCTCCCGGAACCGAACCGCCTCCCGGAACCGAACCGCCGCCCGCGACCGAGCCGCCGCAGTTGTTGATCAAGCTGGTCCAGGTGCCGGAGCAAGCGCGCGGCAACGTCCTGCTCTCGGCGGCGGTCAGCAGCCGCGTGCCCGGTTTGAATTTTCTGATCGGCCGTCCGGTCGACGGGGCGGCGCGGCCGTTCAGCCGTTCCGCCGTGCTGTCCAAGGATACCGGGTTGTGGCAAATGTTCTGGGATACGACCTCCTGGCCCGACGGCCGGTACGAGATCATGGCCGCTTCGCTCCTGCCGGACGGGACCGCTGTCCGCAGCGAACCGTCCCTGGTCGCGGTGGTGAACGCCGGCCGGCCTCCGGCCGAGAAGCCGCCGGAACTGGTGATACTGCCGCCGGACGTGGTCCGCGATGCCATGGTCAAGCCGCCTCTGGGCACGGAGCCCTTGCCGGCCGAGAAGATGTCGGAAAAACTGCGGGAGCAATCGGTCAAATTGGATCAGGAATGCGCTGCCGCCGGGATCCCGCCGGAGCGCTGCCAGGGCTGGCTGGCCCGCCAAAACCGAATGGGTGAATGCCGCCAGATCGGCATCCTGACCAAGGAAGAATGCCTGTCCTACATGAAAGTCCAGCAGGGCGGCCAGTTGGACGAATGCGTCGGTCGGAGCGATGACGAATGTTCGCGGACCATGGCCAGGAAGACCGCCGGTATGATGACGACCGAACAGCTGGACGATCTGAGCCAGGCGGTGACCCCGCTCATCGGCCAGGCGGTCAAGTTCGCGCGCCCGCCGGCTCCAGGACCGACGTCCGGAACGGCGCCGGAAAAGACCGGGGCGGTCGCGGAGCGCCCCGAGCAGCCGCACGACCGGGTCTTCGCCGAGTTCATGCCCTTGCGCGCCAGGACCGAGGTCGGTTTGCGCGTCCAGGCGTCGCCCGGATATGTCCAGGCGACGGAGGATGCCAGTTTCCGGGCGGTACCGGCGGTCCTGCTGCTCGACGCCGACGGCGACGGTCTTCCGGACGATGTCGAGCGGCGGATGAAGACCGATCCTGACAGGGCCGATACCGACGGCGACAGTTATTCCGATTTTGACGAGGTCAAGAACGGCTACAATCCTCTCGGTCCGGGACGCATGGCCGATGTCGGCATCGTCCTGGCGCCGGTGGACGCGGCCATAATCACCGGAGCGCCCTTGGAACAGCCGCGTTCGGCGGGGGAGACCGATCAGAGTCTGAGCGTCGATCGGGCGGTAGCCGGCGAAGCGGCCGGCGGCCTGCGCTTGTCCGGGCGCGCCGCGCCGGGGCAGACGGTTTCCATCTTCATTTACAGCTATCTGCCGGTGGTTTTGACCACCACGGCCGACGCCGACGGCAATTGGACCTATGACCTCGATGCCGACATGGCCGACGGCGAACACGAGGCTTATGTGGTCGTGACCGAGGACACGGGCAAGATCAAGAGCAAGAGTTCGCCGTTGTCGTTCTTCGTGGCCGAAGCCGCGGCCGTCACGGAAGAGGATTTTTACCGGCCGGCCGCCGCCTCCGCCCTGGTCCAGGCTCCGGTCAACCGGATGATCTATTGGTACGCCGGCGGCGCCGTCCTGCTGGTCGTGGTCGCCTTGCTGGTCGGAGCCATGCTTTTCTTCCGTCCCCGCAGGCCGCGCGAGGATCAGAACAACTTCTTCTCCGGTTGATGCCGACCGGCCGCCTCGAGGCGGCCGGTTTTCCACTCCGGCGCATTCCAGTCGCCGGCGAAATCTGTTAAACTGGAGCAGTCGTGATCAATCGCCATTATCTCATGAAAAAGATCGCCGTTATCGCCGTTTTAGCCGTCGTCGCCGTCGCCGGTTTTGCCGTCGGCCGGCTTACCGGCGTGGCCCCCGGTTTGAACGTCAATGCCGCCAAGAAGGTCTTTCCGATGCTGCCCGTGCCTTCGAGCCAGGACCTGGAGAGCCAGCCGGTCAACTCCGCGCCGGCCCAGGCGGAGAGCGATAAGAACGTCGTCCTGGAGATACCTTCGGAAAGCGCCGTCCTCAGCGGCTCTTTCGAAGTCGCCGGCCGGGCCCGGGCCGCCGCCAAAAGCATCATGGTCGTGGTCCGCGACGCCGATGGGCAGAAGCTTTTCGAGGCCCGTTCCGCCATCGATGCCGAAGAACCGGGACAATTCGGGCGTTTCAGCCAGACCGTCACTTTGCCGCCGCATGAGCTGGGCAAGGGCACGGTCGAGGTCTACATCGAGAGTCCCGAAGGCGGCTCTCCCCAGGACCTGGTGCGGCACGGCGTCCTGTTCGCCGAGCCGGACATGGTCGCGGTCAAGGTCTATTTCCGCATGACCGGTTTCGACTCCCAGGAATCCTGCGAAACGGTGCTGCCGGTGGAACGGACGGTCTCCAGCAAGATGGCCGTTTACCGGGCGGTCATCGATGAGCTGGTCCGCGGTCCGAGCGAGGCCGAGCGGACGGCGGGCTACGCCACTTCGCTGCCCAGCGGCGTCATCCTGAAATCGATCGCCGCCGACGCCAACGGCGTGGTCACGGCCGATTTCTCCAGCAGCCTCGAACGCGGCGTCGCCGGTTCCTGCCGCGTCCTGGCCATCCGTTCCCAGATCACCGCCACGTTGAAGCAGTTCCCCGAGGTCCGCGGCGTGGTCATCAGCGTCAACGGTCGCGTCGAGGACGCGCTGCAGCCCTGACCGGGCGGGCGCCGTTAAACGATTAATCAAGACTCATATGAAAAGATTGCTGTTCCTGCTGCTCCTGGCCGGGTCCGCGGTCTATGGATATTTCTGGTATGTCCGCGGCGTCGACATCCTGCGGGGGAACGATCCGACCAGTTTGCTGCCCGCCTACGTTTACAGCGAGAAGCCCGCGGTCAAGGAGGGCGGTTATTGGCTGGCCGCGACGCCGATGCCCACGCCCCGCATCGGGGCCGCGGCGGCGGCGGTCGGCGGCCGGATCTTCGTGGTCGGCGGCCGCGACGGTTTCGGCCGGACCGTGGACAAGGTCGAGATCTTCGATATTTTCGACAATACCTGGTCGACCGGCGCTCCTTTGCCCCTGCCGCTGCAAGGGCTGTCCCTGGTATCGGTCCAGAACAAGCTTTACGCCATCGGCGGCCTGAAGGGCCTGGCCTCCATACCTTCCCAGACGCTGTTCATTTATGACGCCGAAAGCGGGTCCTGGAACCGGGGCGCCGACCCGCCGCGCGGCGTGGGCCTGGCCGCGGCGGCGGCGCGGGACGAGCGCATTCATATCTTCGGCGGCCGCAGCGCCACCGGTTCCATCAGCGCGCATTATGTCTACGATCCGCTGACGAACGCCTGGGGACAGGGCGAAGAGATGAATTCGGTGCGCGAGGCCATGTCCGCGGTCGTCGTCGACGGCAAGATCTACCTGGCCGGCGGCCGGGAGGGTTCTTCGGTCAACAATCTGCGGACCTTCGAGGTCTTCGACCCCGAGAATAATCTCTGGGACGACCTGGAGCCGATGCCGACCCGCCGCGGCGACGGCGGCGGCACCGACCTGTCCGGCAAGATCTATGTTTTCGGCGGGGACGCGGCGACCACGACCTTCGATCAAGTCGAGACTTATGCGCCCGGAGAACGCCGCTGGCGTTCGGCGTCCCCGATGCCGGCGCCGCTGCACGGATTCGCCCTGGCCTCGGTCAACGGGCGGGCCTATGTCTTCGGCGGCGGCCAGCGGCCGGGTTGGTCGGTCACCGATTTCAGCCTGGTCTACGTTCCCTGATGAACATTTTTTCGGTCTCGAAATTCATCGAATTCGTCAATACCGCGCTGGCCGCGGCGGTCTTTCCCGAAGGCGCGGCCGTAGAGGGCGAGGTCGCCGAATACCGCCTGTCCCAGGGCAAATGGATCTGGTTCAACCTCAAGGATGAACAGGGGGTCGTCTCCTGCTTCGCCACCGCCTGGCAGCTGCGTCAGCCTCTGGAGGACGGCATGCAGGTCCGGGTCTTCGGCCTGCCCAAGATCTACCCCAAGAGCGGGCGGTTCTCAATAAACGTCGAACGGGTCGAACTGGTGGGGGAAGGGGCTCTGCGCCGCGCTTTCGAACTTTTGAA
>CAYPMU010000006.1:0-13968 GCA_964411975.1 uncultured Gammaproteobacteria bacterium
ATCACCGCCCAGCTGTTGCCGGTCACGTGCTTCATGCCGACGAAATGACCCAGTTCGTGCATCACCACGTGGCGCAGCGGCGGTCGGTCCGGCCGTTCCAAGTTGAACGTCAGGATGGCGATGTCCGTGCCGGTATAGAAACCGTAGAGGTTGTCGATGCTGCCGTACAGGTCGTCGTACTGTCTGGTGAATCCCTCACATTCGGCCGCAGTGCCGCAGCGGAACAGCTCGTTCTTATCGTTGTCGACGTTGCGCTGTTCGAAACGGCCGTTGCCGTCCCGGAACCCGCCGACCAGTTCGACCAGACTGTCCTCGCCGACGAGGCAGGCGAGCTTATTCACCTCGGCCACCGCTGAACGGATATCGGCGAGCTCGGCCGCGCTGAAGCGCTCGTCGACATAAAGCTCCCTGGGGCCGGTGCCGCAAGCAGACAATACCAGGACGCCAGACATCAGATATGGCCATCGCATGACCTGACCTCCATTTCGGTTTTTTGACTCTAAAGAACCGCTAAATATAGCTGAATCAGCGATTTTGTCAATACTTGGGTTACCCGGCAGGAGTGATAAAAGGCTGAAATTAGCCAAATTCGTGAAATTTAGCTCAGTTCAGCCGATTATTGTGGATAACTGGGGCGTCCGCTTTATGTTATACTTATATCCGCCTAGTAATAACATTATTTAACGCGCAGCGCTTTAGCGCTTCGATTTTGGGTTAATATGCAGGAATACATACCCTCAGCGAGTCCGTCCGAGTCTTCATCGGCGGCCACGCAGCCGGTCCCGAAGGTCGTCCGGATCTGCGAAGCGATCATCCGTTGGACCCTCCGCGTCCTGGCGGCGCTCGTTCCGTTGTTCTTCTTGCCCTGGTCCATCGAGGTCCTGGAGCTGAATAAGCAGATGCTGATCGTCATCGGCGCCGTCGTCGCCGGCCTGGCCTGGCTCGGCAAGATGCTCGCCGAACGCAAGTTCGAGTACCGCCGCTCGGTGGTCAACCTGATCGTCGCCCTCTATCTCGCCGTCTACGCCATCAGCGCGCTCATTTCGCAGAGCCGCTACATGAGCCTGGTCGGCGATTTCGGCCAGGAGAAATCGGGCCTGGTCACGGTCAGCGCGATGGTCCTGCTTTATTTCGTGGTCATCAACAACATCAGGACGGTCAAGGACCTGAACCGCCTCTTCGGCAGCATCATGCTCGGCGGCCTGCTGGCCGGCCTGTTCGCGCTGCTCCAGGGCCTGGGCTGGTTCATCCTGCCGTTTGAATTCGCCAAGGCGGCCTCGTTCAACACCGTCGGCACCGTCGCCTCGTTGTGCATCTACCTGTCCTTCACGGTCATCCTGGCCAGCGGCATGCTGCTCTCCGGCCATAACCAGCCGGCGGCCAACAAGCGGACGCGCCTGGCCTTCAACATCGGCCTGGTGGTCGCTTCGGTCGTGGCGCTGTTCCTGGTCGCGGCCATCGATTACTGGCCGGTGACCGTTTCCCTGCTGGTGGCGTCGGCGCTGCTCATCGCTTTCGCCTTCGTCCACGCCAAGTCGGTCAAGAGCATCAGCGGCGTCCTGCTGCCGATCTCGGCCCTGGTCGTCACACTCCTGCTCCTGCTCTTCCGTTTCCCGGTCTCGCTGAAGTTCCCGGCCGAGGTCATGCCCTCGATGAAGGCCACCGCGGACATCGCCATGAAGACCTTGCGCGAAAAGCCGTTCTTCGGTTCCGGCCCCGGCACCTTCATCTTCGATTACTCCAAGTTCCACGCTCCGGAGGTCAACACGTCGATGTTCTGGAACGTCCGTTTCGACCGCGGCGCCGCCCGGTTCATGACCCTGCTGGCCACCAACGGCCTGCTGGGCGCCTTATCCTGGCTGCTCGTGGCCGTCTTCCTGCTGGTATCGGCCGGCCGCAAGCTGTTCAAGGCCGATGAAGAGACCTGGCACGTGCTGATCGGCATCTTCGCCGCCTGGTTCCTGCTGGTCATCTCCAAGTTCCTCTACAGTTCGACCATCACCCTGGAATTCGCCAGCTGGCTGACCATGGCCCTGCTGGTCATCGTTCACCGCCGTGATTTCTTCTCGGTCAAGTTCGAGAATTCGCCGCGCGCGGCCATGACCCTGTCTTTCGTCTTCATCCTGGGCGTGGTCGTGGCTCTCTCCGGACTGTTCGTCGAGGGCCAGCGCTACGCCGCCGAGGTCAATTACGCCGCGGCTATCCGCACCGATCAGGCCGGCGGCGAGGTCGACAAGGTGATCGACAGCCTGGCCAAAGCGGCCGATCTGAACAAGGCTAATGACGTCTACGTTCGCAATCTGTCTCTGGCCCTGTTGGCCAAGGCCAACAAGGAGGCCGGCACGCCGCTGGACATCGTCAAAGGCGAGAAGGAGACCGACGAGGAGTTCGCGCAGCGCCAGCAGGCGGCCCAGCAGGACAAGGTGCGGCAGGTCGCGGCTCTGGCCGCCAACGCCGTCAACGTCGGCAAGCGCGCCACGGACATGAATCCGCAGAACGTCGCCAACTGGTCGGTACTGGCCACCATCTACCAGAACCTGTTCGGCGTGACCCAGGGCGCCGACGAGTGGGCCGTGAAGTCCTATGAAAAGGCCGTCGAGCTGGAACCGGCCAATCCGCAGCTGCACAACGAACTCGGCAAGGTCTACATGTATCAGGCCGACGTCGCCTCCCAGGGCACGCAGGACAAGGACGAAGCCAAGAAAACGGAAGCCGAAACGAAGATGAACGACCTCCTGGCCAAGGCCGTCGACAGCTTCAACAAGGCCATCGAGTTGAAGTCTGATTACGCCCCGGCCCGCTTCGATCTGGCGCTGGCGCTCGACCGCCAGGGCAAGCTGAAGGAGGCCATCACCAAGATGGAGGAGGTCGTCGGCCTGAATCCGCAGGACGTCGGCGTCGGCTTCCAGCTGGCCCTGATGTATTACCGCGACGACCGCAAGAGCGACGCCATCGGCCTGCTGGAGGCGGTGGTGACGCTGTCGCCGAACTATTCCAACGCCCGCTGGTACCTCGCCGCCATGTATGAGGAGAAGGGCGACCTGGACAAGGCCATCGAGCAGATCAAGAAGGTCGACGAGCTCAATCCCGACACCGAGATCGTCAAGAAAAAGCTGGATGAACTGAACAAGAAGAAAGCCGCGCCGGCCGCGCCGGCCGAAGGGCAGCCGCTCCCGCCGCCGGTCGAACAGCCGGTAGCCAACCCGCAGGAGCCGGGCGTCAAGCCGAGATAAGCCGTTAAGGAAGAACGCGGTCCGTCACCACGGCGGGCCGCGTTTTGATTCCGACCCTATTTCGTGATTTATCGGCAGGTTATCCCCAATTGATGTCAAAAGGTGGCAGTCTCCTTATGGCATCATTTAGGTTGCGTACTTTATTGACAATGCTATGGATATTTTGTAGCCTTATTGAGTTCGCCGGGGCCACTGGCCTCGCTCCGAGGCTGATCCGCCTGCGCGGCGGACATCCGCATATGGTCCGCTAGCTTCCCCCTGCGCCAAGGCTTCGGGGGACAGGCCTCCGGCAGAGCGCCCCGTGGCACCACGGGAGGGAGCGGGTTTAAAGATCAAACGATCATGGGCCGCTAGCTCATCTGGTAGAGCGCTTCCATGGCATGGAAGAGGTGAAGGGTTCGATTCCCTTGCGGTCCACCACGCAAAAACAGCAGTTCGTCTGCTGTTTTTACGTATCTTGCGATGAAGCGCGAGGTCATTCGTCTTACGGGACCATCCCCGAGTGAACGCCCCTGTTCACGCGGTACAGCCGTCAGGTTTGACGAAAGCGCCTGAAAATACGATAATTCGCGGGCCAGATAATTTTCTGAAGTTATGTCATTACAAGTCGGCATCGTCGGGCTGCCCAACGTCGGCAAGTCGACGCTGTTCAACGCCGTCACCAAGAAGCATGTCGACTGCGCCAATTACCCGTTCTGCACCATCGAGCCGAACGTCGGCGTCGTGGCAGTCCCCGACGAGCGCCTGGAGGCGCTGGCCCGGGTGTCCAAGTCGCAGAAGGTCGTACCCGCGGCCATCGAGTTCGTCGACATCGCCGGACTGGTAGCCGGAGCGCATAAGGGCGAGGGCTTGGGCAACAAGTTCCTGTCGCACATCCGCGAGGTGGACGCCATCGTCGAAGTGGTGCGGGCTTTCGAGAACAGCGATATCGTCCACGTCGCCGGCAAGATCGACCCGGCGGCCGACGCCGAGACCATCAATATCGAACTGGCCTACGCCGACCTGGCCACCGTGGAGAAGCGTCTCGACACGGCCAGGAACCAGGCCAAAGGCGGCATTGACCGCGGGCTGAAGCTGCTCATCGAAGGACTGGAAAAGATCCAGGCCGGGCTGTCCGCGGGACGTCCGGCCCGCGTCGCCGCCCTGACCGAAGAGGAAACGGAAGCCGTGCGCGACCTCCAGCTCCTGACGATGAAGCCGCTGATCTACGTCGTCAACGTGGACGAGAAGATGCTCAAGGAGGGGTACAAGGCCCCGGGCATCCCCGATGAATTGCAGATCCCGCTGTGCGTCAAACTCGAGGAGGAGCTGGCGTCGCTGCCGCCGGAGGAGGTCGGCGAGTACCTGTCGGCCCTCGGTCTGCGGATGACCGGTCTTGACCAGCTCATCAAGAAGAGCTACGACCTGCTGGGACTGATGACTTTCCTTACTTCGGGAGAAAAAGAGAGCCGGGCCTGGACCATCAGGAAGGGGATGAAGGCGCCGCAGGCCGCCGGGGTCATCCATTCCGATTTCGAAAAGGCCTTTATCCGCGCCGAGATCATCAACTGGAAAGATTTCGTGGAACTGGGCGAGGCCGGCGCCCGGGAAAAGGGGAAATTGCGGGTCGAGGGCAAGGATTACGTGATGCAGGAAGGCGACGTCTGCAATTTCCGCGTCGGAGTTTGACGGCGCGAGTTACGAATATCCGTCACAAAAATCGTCAGACTATCTTTCAGCAAAAGTCGTCTGACGATATTTATTTTTGTGGATAACTTTGGGATAACGGCCGCGATAAGGCCGTTTTTCGGGCACTTCTGATCATTCGGTCTTGCGCAGGCGGATGATCTCCCGCCAGACCAGCTGGTCCGGCCGGCCGTAGACCAGGCCGCTGTTCTTGGTGGCCTTGGCGCCGAGTTTTCCGGTCAGCGCGGGATCGAGCAGCGGTTCGCTGACGTAGCCGCGCTTGGTCAAGTCGGACACGGATAGACCGTGTTTTTCGTTGCCGATGACGAAGATGGGCATGACCATGACGACGCGGCCGCCGTCCTTCAGCTGGCGGCGCCAGCCGGCCAGGGCCTCGCGATAGAGATCGGCCAGTTCGGCCAGCGTCTTTTGCAGTTCGCCGCGCGTTTCCTTGCCGCGGCGCGGCGGTCCGAGGAACGGCTCGGTCACTATGGCGTCGACGCTGCCCGGCGCCAGGCGTTCAGCCAGGTTGCGGGCGTCGGCCGCGAAAACCTCGCTCAGGCCGGAGAGTTCCGGCTGCCGCCGGCGCAGCCAGTCGATGTTCTCGGTCGTGCTTTTCACCGCCGCGGGGTTCTTGTCGCCGCCGGCCACGGCGGCGTAACCCAGGCGGAGGGCTTCGGTCAGTACCGTGCCGGAGCCGCAGAAGGGGTCGAGGATGCGGCCCGAGAGCGGCGCGCCAGCCAGGTTGATCATCATGCGGGCGACCTTTGGCGGCAGCATGCCCTGCAGCGTGTCGCGCGACGGCCGGCCGAAATCCTGCCGGGAGAACTCCTCGAACGGCTGGACCGCTTCGGTGACGCCGATCAGCAAACGGTCCTTGGCCGCCAGGACGACGAACTCGGCGCCTTCTTCGACCAGCTTGTTCTTGGCCACGGCGACCGAGGTCAGCGCCGGGCCTTCCTGGGCCTTGACCCAGCGGCTGGCGATGCCGGCTTCCTTGAGCCGCGTCTTGGCTTCCATGCCGGCGTTCTTCAGCGAGGCGGCGGCGTTCCGGGCGGACGACCACAGCGAATAGACGCTGAAGCCGAATGTCCGCCGGCCGCCCAGAGCGGTCACTTCCGCGAGTTTCTCGTACATCAGTTCGGCCAGGGCGTCGGCCGATGGTTCCAGATCCGTGTCCAGCAGGCGACCGATCTTGATCGTGCCGCCGAGGCGGGCCATCAGTTCGCGCGGCGCCGGGCCGGCATCCTCCGTTACAAGGACCTGCTCCGCGGCCTCAAGCGGCCGGAAGTCGGCCGGCCCGAGGACCGCGGCGATCTCCGCGACCGACAGCGCCGGATTGGATCCGAGAATGTAGAAACGTTTCATAATATATGCGTAACATACATTATCCGGCCGCGCCGGGCAAATGCGTCGGTTCCACGCAGGCGGCCATCTCCCCCGGCGGCGACCGACTTTCAACGGCCGCCCCGGATCGCGGGAGATCCGGCGCTGAGCGGCGTCTTGCTTTATCCCCAACCCTCTGGTATCGTTTCCGCACGAAGCCTCGACAGGCTCATTATCGCCTTATTGCCATGGTCCGCCCCAGCCATTAATCCAAGGGCGCGGATCCGCGACCAGCAGCCGGCCGTCAGGCCGGGGGCAGCCGCGAGTAAGGCCGGACAGTTTTATGCAGAAGTACGAACTTTTATTCATCGTCCCGGCGAAGTTCACCGAGACCGAGTTGGTCGAGCAGGCCGGCAAGGTCAAGGGCATCGTCACCGCCGCCGGAGCCAGCGTCGTCGAGACGCATGACCTGGGCCGCCGCAAGCTGGCCTATCCGATCAAGAACGCCCGCAACGGCAACTATTTCCTGTTCTTCCTGGAGGCGGAGCAGGCGGCCGTCAACAAACTCAATGAGATGCTGCGCCTATCGGCCGAGGTGCTGCGCCACCTGATCACCATCCGCGACCCGAAGATCGTCAAGATCCCGTCGTTCGCCGAGGAGGAGATGCGCCGCGAGCGCCAGGAGGCCGCTCCGACGCGTCCGCCGCAGCCGCCGCCGCAACAGGCCCCGCTGGCGCCCAAGGAGAAGATCACCATGGAAGAGCTGGACAAGAAGCTGGATGAGATATTGACCGACGACATCCTCTAATATCAAACCGGCTGGACTGGCGGCTGCCACGACAGCCGCCGCGGCCGATATCACCACATCATCCATATGAATCTCAATCGCGCCATGCTCATCGGCAACCTGACCCGGGATCCCGAGCTCCGCACCACCAACAGCGGCCAGACCGTCGCTTCGTTCGGCGTCGCCACCAACCATGCCTGGACCGACGCTTCCGGACAGAAGCAGGAGAAGGCCGAATTCCATAACATCGTGGCCTGGGGCAAGCTGGCCGAGATCTGCGGCCAGTACCTGGGCAAGGGACGGAAAGTCTACATCGAGGGCCGCCTGCAGACCCGCGAATGGCAGGGACAGGACGGCGCCAAGCGCAACCGCACCGAGATCGTCGCCGAGAACATGATCATGCTCGACCGGGCCGGCAACGGCCAGGCTCCGGCCATGGCCCGCCAGGCCGCCGCCGCTCCGGCCGCCGCCTCTGCCGACGGCAACGAGGAGATCCGCGTCGAGGACATCCCATTTTAAAGAACACCACCACTTATGATGAGACGGAATAAGAAGCAAACCACGCCCGGTTACCAGCGCCACTGCCTGTTCTGCGTCAACGGCGCCGAAGCCGTGGATTACAAGAACGTCGAAGGCATGAGGCGCTACCTGTCGTCCTACGGCAAGATCGTGCCGCGGCGCCGCAGCGGCGTCTGCGCCAAACACCAGCGCATGCTGGCTCAGGCGATCAAGCGGGCGAGGCACATGGCCCTGATCCCCTTCCTCGTCAGATAGGCGCGGGTCAATCCCGGTGACAGACGACTCCGCCCCTGAACGGGGCGGGGTTTTGGTAAGAAGGCTACGCCGGGCCGGCCGGACCGGCCGCCCAACAGCAACATGAGCGCGATACCGCAGTGGAAAAAATTGGCCACCGACCAGGCAGCCCGCCGCCGGCTCATCCGGCGCAGCGGCATCTTGGCGGCGGTGCGGGAGTTCTTCTCCGGGCGCGGCTTTTTGGAGGCCGAGACCCCGATCATGGTCCGCTACCCGGGAATGGAGCCGCATCTCGACCCTTTCGCCACCAGGCTCAGGCGGCATGACGGCAAAGAATACCCGGCTTACCTGATCACCTCCCCGGAATATTCGCTCAAGAAACTGCTGGCCGCCGGCTTCGGCCGGATCTTCGAGATCACCAAGTGTTTTCGCGACGGCGAGCCTTGGGGCACGGAAGAGGCCGGCGAGCGGGTCACCCACAATCCCGAGTTCACCATGATCGAGTGGTACCGGGCCGGCGTCGATTACCGGACGATAATGGAAGACCTCGAGGAAATGGTCGCCGCGCTGGCGGAAAAGAACAACGGCAGCCGGCAGATCGCCTATCAGGGGCAGGCCCTGGACCTCCGGACGCCCTGGCCGCGGCTGACCGTGGCCGAAGCTTTCCGGCGTCACGCCGGGATCGACCTGGACCGGGCCATCGACGATGCCGACTGGTTCCGCCGGACGGCGCGCGACCGGGGACATCTGGTCGGCGACCAGGAAGACTTCGACGACGTTTTTTTCAAGGTGTTCCTGAGAGACGTCGAACCGCGGCTGGGCATGCCCGAAGCCGGCGGAGCGCCCGCCCGCCCGGTCATATTATATGAATACCCCCGGTCCATGGCCGCCCTGGCCCGGCTCAAGCCCGGCGACGCCCGCTATGCCGAGCGGTTCGAGGCCTATTGCCTCGGGCTGGAGCTGGCCAACGCCTTTTCCGAGCTGAACGACGCCGCCGAACAGCGCCGGCGGCTGGAGGCGGAGAGCGCTGCGCGCCGGCAGGCGGGCAAGACGCCCTATGAACTGGACGAGCAGTTCCTGGAGGCGGTCGCGGCCATGCCCGACAGCGCGGGTATTGCCTTTGGGCTGGATCGTCTGGTCATGTTGCTGACGGACGCCCCATCTATCCGGGATGTCCTTTTTTTCCCGGCTGACGACCTGTTCCGCTGAGGCCGCCGCCGCGCGCTTATTGGTTAAATATTCCGTCATTTTGCCACCTTATATGGCCGACACCACAGCCCTCAAGAAAGACGCTTTCATCATGTTCCGCGGCGACATCTGCGCCGTCACCGAGTCCCAGCACATCAATCCCGGCAAAGGGAGCGCTTTCGTGCGCGCCAAACTGAAGAACGTCCAGACGGGCAAGACGCTGGAGAACACCTTCAAGGTCAGCGAGAGCGTCGAGCTGGTCGAATTGGACCGGACCAACATGCAGTACCTCTACAAGGACGCCAACAATTACTATTTCATGGATAACGCGAGTTACGAGCAGATGGGCATTCCGACCGACCTGCTGGGCGACCGCGGCCAGTACCTGAAGGAAGGCCAGGAGGTCAGCGTGCTGATGCATGAAGGCCGGGCGCTTTCCGTCGACCTGCCCAAGAAACTGACCTTCAAGGTGGTCGAGGCTATGCCGGCGGTCAAGGGCGACACCGCATCCGGCCGCGTCTTGAAAGAGGCGGCGTTGGAGACGGGCATGAAGATCCACGTGCCGCTGTTCGTCGAACAGGGCGACCTGGTCATCGTGAATACGGAAACGGGAGAGTACGTCGAGCGAGCGAAATAATCTACAGATTACGGGCGGCCGCATCAGCGGCCGCCTTTTAGCAATACCGATCCGTCCCGCGAGCTTGGGGTCCGGCTCGGCGGACGCCTTTGCCGACCTACAACGGTCGGCAGAAGGCGCCCCGCCTCGCCGTTCCGCCCTACGAACTTTATAATAGTTCGCTCGGCCTGCGGTTTCGGCGCTCCGCGCCTCTTGGCCTCGCGTAAGGAAGACGAGTCTTCCGCAAAGTGTGCTTCGCACGTTCAAGGTGCACTCTATATATCAAAGGAGGCCGCCATAAGGGCGGCCTCCTATTATCGATAATTAGGCGCGTCTCGGTTTAATTTCCTCGAGACCTTTCGGGCAATTTGGATCAATCGCGCCCGCTGCCGCATCGGCCATGGCCATAGCCGGGATCGGAGCCACGACCGCCTTCGTGGAATCGGCCTCCTGGGCCTTGTCCCAGATGGCGCGGCGCAGCTGCTTGGTCAGCTTGGGATCGGCCTTGATGAAGGCTTTGGCGTTCTCGCGCCCCACCCCCAGCTTGATCTCGCCGAAGGCATAGGAGTTGCCGTTCTTGGCGATCACGCCCATTTCCGTGCCCAGGTCGACCAGGTCGCCGGCCACGGAGATGCCTTCGTTATACATGATGTCGAACTTGCAGTTGCGGAAGGGCGGCGCCACCTTGTTCTTGACGACCTTGACGTTGACCTGGTTGCCGATGACCTTCTCGTTCTGCTTGATCTGGGCCGAGCGCCGGACCTCGATGCGTACCGAGGAATAGAATTTCAGGGCCGTGCCGCCGGTGGTGGTCTCCGGGTTGCCGAAGACGATGCCGATCTTCATGCGGGTCTGGTTGATGAAGACGACGATGGTGTGGGTCTTGGAGACGATGCCGGTGAGCTTGCGCAGGGCCTGGCTCATCAGCCGGGCCTGCAGGCCCATGTGCTGGTCGCCCATCTCGCCTTCGATCTCGGCCTTGGGGACGAGTGCGGCGACGGAATCGACGACGACGATGTCCACGGCCCCGGAACGGACCAGGGTCTCGGTGATCTCCAGCGCCTGTTCACCGGTGTCCGGCTGGGAGACCAGGAGTTCGCCGACGCGGACGCCGATCTTGCCGGCATATTCGGGGTCGAGCGCGTGCTCGGCGTCGACGAAGGCCGCCGTGCCGCCCAGCTTTTGGACCTCGGACACGGCATGCAGGGCCAGCGTGGTCTTGCCCGAAGCCTCCGGACCGTAGATCTCGATGACGCGGCCGCGAGGCAGGCCGCCGACGCCCAGGGCCAGGTCCAGCGACAGGCATCCGGTCGGCACCGATTCGACGTCCATTTTTCTGGCATCACCCAGCTTCATGATCGAACCGTCGCCGAAGCGCTGTTTGATCTGGTCGATGGCCGCGCCCACGGCCTTGGTCTTGGCGTCGTCCAGGGCGTTAGTTTCGCGTCCGGTACGGGCGTTCTTGGTCTCTTTGGCTGACATATATATAAATGAATGTTGGCCCCGTGTCGTGGCGCGAGGCGGTTAACTTAACGTGAGCAAGATAAATATTAGCACGTTATGAGTCAAGTTTCTCGCGGACCGGGCGGCCGGTGTCAAGAAGCTTGGTCTGTCGCCCATATATAAGGCGGTTTCGGAGCAGGAATAGGGGACATTATTATTATGTTCGGTTTTTGTTCGGTAGTCAAGAATACGATGTGGATAACTTAAAAACCGGCCTGAAGCCGGTAATTTCCCCGTTCACGGGCGTTCTATTTTCTTACAGCCCCGGCGAGGGCAGGGCGGCCGCGGCCGTCGGCCGGTCCTTCGGCTGGACCAGGATGCGGCGGGTGATCGTGGCTTCGCGGCTGTGCTTCTTCATGCCGACCACTTTCACCTCGTTCAGGCCGTCCTGGAGTTCCAGCGTGTCCTTGAAGTTGCCGTAGCCGTCCGGGGCGACGTATTTGCCGTTGATGCGGAGCGAAACCTCGAGTTCGGTCCGTCCTTCGACGGTCACCGCGTGTTCGGACGTGACCAGGTTTTCCTGGGGCGAAGACAGAGTGATGACCGGCGGGGAGACGATGTTGCTGACAGCGGTCCAGAAATAAAAAGCCAGACCGAGCGCCGCCGTGACGATGAGGGCGGCCTTGATCAGCTTGGGCGCGGCCAGCATCTGCCAGGCCGGTATGGCCCGGGTGGGATGTCGTCCGGCGCCAGCCGTCTTTTGCGGCGCCAAGATCCGTTGGCGCTCCTGTTTTTGCTGGGCGACAATGGACGGGACGTCCAGTCCCAGGAACTTGCAGTAGACCTTCAGGAAGATCTTGGAATAGACATCGTCCGGCAGCTTGTCGTAGGCGCCGTCCTCGAAACGGGCGATGTAGCGCTCGGGTATCTTGGTCTTGGCCGCCGCTTCGTGACGGCTGCAGCCCAGTTCGAGACGCGCTTTCTTCAGGCGTACGCCGACAGCGTCGGTCAGTTTCTGACCGACGGCGGCGACCGTCTCGATTTTGGCCGGTTTACTCATTTTCATCGGATCTCTGTTCCGTTGTCTCGTCCTCGTCCGGGTCGTCGGGCACATGGACGCCGTCGACGTCATCGACCGCGGAAACGAGTATTTGGCGCGGCTTGGCGCCATCCCCCGGCCCTATGATACCCCTTTCCTCCAATAAATCCAAGAGCCGGGCGGCCCGGGCATAGCCGATCTTAAGGCGGCGCTGGAGGTAGGAGGCCGAAGCTTTGCCGGCCTTGACCACCGTGACCTTGGCCTCATCCAGGAGTTCGTCGTCGCCGTTCTCGTCATAACCGAAGTCATGGACGCCCTTCTGGGATTTCTCGGTGATATCGTCGGCATAGTCCGCCGGTTCTTCCATCTGGGTCACAAGGAAGTCGACCACTTTGCGGATGTCGCTTTCGCCCACGTAGCAGCATTGGATGCGTTTCGGCTTGGAGATCTCCGGGGTCATGAACAACATGTCGCCGCGGCCGACCAGCTTCTCGGCGCCGGCCGTGTCCAGGATGGTGCGGGAGTCGGTGGCCGAGGCCACGGAAAAGGCGATGCGGCTGGTGATGTTGGCCTTGATCAGGCCGGTGATGACATCGACCGACGGGCGCTGGGTGGCCACGACCAGGTGGATGCCGACGGCGCGGGCCATCTGGGCCAGGCGGATGATCGAGGCTTCGACCTCCGAAGCCGAAGCGACCATCAGGTCGGCCAGCTCGTCGATCAGGATGACCAGGTAAGGCATCTTTTCCGGTCGTTTTTCGTTGTAGGCGGCGATGTCGCGACAGCCGGTCTGGGAGAGCAGTTCGAAGCGGCGGTCCATTTCTCCCAGCGCCCACTTGAGGGCGTTGATGATCTTGGGGACCTCGGTGATGGCCGGCGTCAACAGGTGGGGGATGCCGTTATAGACCGGCAGTTCGACGCGTTTGGGGTCGATGAGCATCAGTTTAAGGTCGTCGGGGTCGTTCTGCAGCAGCAGCGACAGGATGATGGAGTTGAGGCAGACGGTCTTGCCCGAACCGGTGGCGCCGGCGACGAGCATGTGGGGCATCTTGCCCAGGTCGGCCACCCAGGGCCGGCCGGAAACGTCCTTGCCCAGGCAGACGGTCAGGTTGGAGCGCCGCGCGCCGAACTGTTTGGATTCCAGGACCTCGCGCAGGCCGACGACGGCCACGGTCTGGTTCGGCACTTCGATGCCGACCAGAGCTTTGCCGGGGATCGGGGCCTCGATGCGGATGGGGTGCGCGGCCAGGGCCATGGCCAGGTCGTTGGAGAGGCCGGTGATCCGGGACAGTTTGATGCCCTGGGCCGGCCGCAGGGTGAATTGCGTCACCGTCGGCCCGACGCTGACCTCGCCCATTTCCACGGGGACGCCGAAGTTCTCCAGCGTCTTCTTGATGGTCATCAGCCGGCCGTTGATATCGCCGGCCGTCGGCTTGGCCTGGCGGTTATCCAGCAGGTCGAGAGGGATGGGGGTGAATTTGAGGCGTTTTTTCCTGGGTTCGGGCAGGTCGGCCGCGTCCCCGGTCGGCGAGACCGCCGCGGCCTCCGGTTTTTCTTCCATCACGGCTCCGGGCAGCGTCCGTTTCTTGAATTCCAGCGGCGCTTCAGCCGCGCCGATGACGCCCTCCGCGGCCGGCGCGCCGGCGCCGCGGTGTCCGAACGGCCACGGCCAGCGGGCGTGTCCGACGCCGGCGACGCGGGAGGCCAGTTCGTGCAGGGAGACGTTGAAGGTCAGGACCAGCGAAGCCAGGATGACGGTCGTGAGGATGATCAGGCTGACCCAGTAGCCGGTCAGCGTCATGAGCGGCGCCGCCAGGAGCAGTCCGAAATAGCCGCCGGCACCGGACAGGTTGCCCATCACGAACATCGCGTCGGCCGAAGGCGACGCGCCGGACACCTCCTGCACCAGGGCGCGCCA
>CAYPMU010000007.1:0-13767 GCA_964411975.1 uncultured Gammaproteobacteria bacterium
AAAGGCCGGACCCGAGCAGGCGGCACATGTAGCAAATAACAAAAACCCGCCCGGGGTCAGCCGAGCGGGTCTCAAATTCATTGCTTAGCAGGTCGGGGCGTCGGACAGGGCGAAGCGGACGAAACGGGTGATGCGGATGTTCTCGCCGGTGGCGGCGATCTTCTCCTTGAGCATCTCCTCGATGGTCTTGTCCTCGTCCTTGACGAAAGCCTGGTTCAGCAGGCAGGTCTCGGCGAAATACTTCTCCAGCTTGCCGCAGGCGATCTTCTCGATGACCTCCTTGGGCTTGTTCGAACCGGCGAACTCGGACATGACGATCTCCTTCTCCTTCTCCAGCACTTCGGCCGGGACCTGGGCGGCCGACAGGTAGAGCGGGTTGGTCGCCGCGATCTGCATGGCCACGTCGTGGACGAAAGCCTGGAATTGGTCGGTGCGGGCGACGAAGTCGGTCTCGCACTGGACCTCGACCAGGACGCCCATCTTGCTGTTGGGATGGATGTAGGCGTGGACCAGGCCTTCCTTGGTGGCGCGTTCGCCGCGGGTGCCGGCCTTGGCTATCCCCTTCTTACGCAGATGCTCAGCGGCCTTCTCCACGTCGTCGCCGCATTCGGCGAGGGCCTTCTTGCAATCGACGATGCCGGCGCCGGTGCGGGCGCGCAGATCGGAAATGATCTTGGTGTCGACCATATAGATGATGGTAATGGATCTTCGCGGCGGCCGCCCGCCTGCCGACAGGCAGGCTGGGACCGCGCCTGACGACCTTCTCCCGGTCGTCCTGACTTAGGCCGCGACGGCGGCTTTACGGACCTCCTTGGCGCCGGCCGGAGGAGCCTGCTGCTCGCGTTGGGCGCGGCCCTCCTTGACCGCCTCGGCGACGATGCGGGTCATGAGTTCGATGGTCTTGATGGCGTCGTCGTTGGACGGGATGGGGTAGGTCACCTCTTCCGGATTGACGTTGGTGTCGGTCAGGGCGATGATCGGGATCTTGCGGGTCCAGGCTTCGGCCACGGCCGTCTTTTCCTTCTTGACGTCGATGACGAAGATGGCGTCCGGCGGCCGGGTGATGGCCTTGATGCCGCCGACCTTGTTCTCGAGGTCCTCGATCTCCTTGGCGAAATTGGACTGTTCCTTCTTGGTGTATTTGGCCAGGGCGCCCGAAGCCTGCTGGGCCTTGAGGTCGTTGAAGTGGCGGACCAGGCGAATGACCTCGTTATAGTTGGTCAGCGTGCCGCCGAGCCAGCGTCCGGAAACGTAAGGCATGCCGCAGTCGAGGGCGTAGGTCTTGATGATGTCGCGGGCCTGACGCTTGGTGCCCAGGAACAGGATGACGCCGCCGCGAGCGATGGTGTCGCGGACGTAGGTGAGCGCCTGGTCCAGTTTGACCAGCGTCTGCTCGAGGTCGATGACGTGGATGCCGTTCCTGGTCCCGAAGATGTACGGTTTCATCTTGGGGTGCCAGCGCGAAGCCTGATGTCCGAAATGGACGCCGGCCTGCAGCATCTCCAGAATGGAGGGTAATTTAGGCATACGAGTTGGAACCGTTCTCAAAAATTCTTTTGCGGCACGGTTAGCGCCTTTTTTGGCTGCAAACCGTTCAACGCTCCTCGTGATAGTTTCAACCATCCCTCGTCGCGTTTCACGGTTTTCGCTCAAAAAATTTTGCTGACCGTCCAGAAAATCATTTTCTCGACCGGTTCAAATAAAAAATACTCCTTTTAGACCGCTACGCGCCCGGCGCCGCGGACCCGGCCGTCAGATCGACGGGAGGGCAGGACGCGCCGCCTTGAATGGGGCGTATGTGGGATAAATAAGCGATTTTAAAGGGAAAATGCCGAGGCACTTTCCACTGGGCACAAGGTTACACGAGGGCGCGGATATTGGCAAGTATGGGAGCGTGTCGCGCCCGGGGAACAAATAAACCGAGCTGACAAGCAGCCCGGTCGAAGCGGGTCTTTCCGGCCTACTCCCGGGAAAGGTCGACGCTCCCGAACATCCGTTCGAAATCCGGACGGACCAGCGGCTCGCTGACCGCCGGCCAGAGGCCGATCAGCAGGAAGCCGATGCCGTCGATGCCCGACCATTTGGCCGCGGCCTGGCCGTTGATGACCACGCCGTTGACTTCGGCGCGGAAATCCAGGCGGGCGGTCCGGGCGCCGGGCTCGGCGGACAGGTCGCCGATGTCGGCGCCCTGGGCGGCGAACCGGACCATCAGCCAGCCGACCATGTCGCGCGGCTCACCCTGCTCCCGGGTGAAGGTGGCGATCTGTACCTGGGCGCCGGTCGCCTGGTTCACCAGCAGGAAGCCGTTGGTCTCGGCGTCAGGCGCCTGCATCCAACCGGGCAGGTCGACGACCCGGATCCAAAACTGGGGCGCGGCCGGAGCGGCCGCGGGCGGCGGAGGCGGCGCGGGCTGGAGGTCGGGCCGGGGCTGAGACGAAGCGCAGCCGATAAGGCAAAATAAGGCAAGGAACGATATGGTCCTGATCATGAAGTTCATGACGGACCTCCTTTCAATAACGGTCCGGGTAACCCGGTCAGTTATGCGGCCACCGTGTCAAAACCGGGGGCAAATGTCAATCCGCCGCCCCTCCCCGGCGACCGCTTGATTATTTTAAACGGCCGTGATAATCTCCTTCCATCCTAATCTTCGCCAAGCATATGAAGAAAGATATCCATCCGACCTATTTCCCGGAAGCCAAGGTGGTCTGCGCCTGCGGCAATGCCTTCACCGTCGGCTCGACGGTCGAGGAGATCCACGTCGAGCTGTGCTCCAACTGCCATCCTTTCTATACCGGAAAACAGAAGCTGGTCGACACGGCCCGCCGCGTCGAGAAATTCCAGGAAAGGGCGGCGAAGAAGTCGACCGACACCGTGGCCAAGAAGCGGGCCAAAGCCGCCGAACGCAAGGTCAAGAAAGACAAGAAGTAACGCCGGAAAAGTGGTGTAGTGACGCGGCGTCCGCGGCACAGGCCTGGCCTGTCCGCCGCACGCCGAGCCGCTCCACCGCTTTTTGATAGGTGACGAAATATGGACCTCCAAGCCGGGCTGAAGAAAGCCGCCGAACGCGCCGCCGAACTCGAGCAACTCCTGATGAGCCCCGAAGCTTATTCCGATACCAAAAAACTCAAGGCCATCAACCAGGAATACGACGCTGTCAAACAGAGCCTGGAAGCCGGCCGTAAATACGACGAGGTCGCGCGGGCGCTGGAAGAGGCCCGGAAGACGGCCGACGGCGAGACCGACCCCGAAATGCAGCAGATGGCCAGGGAAGAGCTGGCGCGGCTGACGGCGGAGGAGGAGATCCGCAAGACCGAACTGGAAGCGGCCCTGGTCCCGCCGGACCCGCTGGACAGCAAGAACTCCTATATCGAGATCCGCGCCGGCACCGGCGGCGACGAAGCCGCCATCTTCGCCGCCGAACTTTTCCGCATGTATTCGCGCTACGCCGAACGCCGCGGCTGGAAGACGCGCCTGTCCTCGTCGAGCCGCACCGAACTCGGCGGCTTTAAGGAGGTTATTTTCCTGGTCGAGGGCGTCAACGCCTTCCGCGACCTCAAATTCGAGAGCGGCGTCCACCGCGTCCAACGCGTCCCGGAGACCGAGAAGACCGGCCGCATCCATACCTCGACCGTGACCGTGGCCGTCATGCCGGAAGCCGAGGACATCGACATCAAGATCGAAGCCAAGGACCTGCGCATCGACACCTTCCTGTCCGGCGGCCACGGCGGCCAGAGCGTCCAGACCACCTATTCGGCCGTGCGCATCACCCACCTGCCGACCGGCCTCGTCGTGCAATGTCAGGACGAGCGCTCCCAGCTGCAGAACCGCGAGCGGGCCATGGGCATCCTGCGCGCCCGTCTGTTCGCCATCGAGGAGGAAAAACGCCGCGCCGCCGAGATCGCCCTGCGCCGCGGCCAGATCGGCAGCGGCGAGCGGTCCGAGAAGATCCGCACCTACAACTTCCCCCAGGACCGGGTGACCGACCACCGCGTCAAGAAGAACTGGCACAACCTGCCGGCCATCCTCGACGGCGACATCGGCCAGATCGTCGCCACGCTCCGCTCGGCCAGTCTGGACGCCGACAGCGGCCTATGAGCGCCGCGATCCGCCAGGCGGTCATCATGGCCGCCGGCCTGGGCACGCGCCTGCGCCCGCACACCCTGAACACGCCCAAACCGCTGCTCCCCGTGGCCGGACGGCCGATCCTCGAATGGAACATCGAAAAGCTGCCGCCCGGCATCGACGAGGTCATCCTGGTCGTCGGCTATCTCAAGGAAAAGATCATGGCCCACTTCGGCCCCGCCTGGCGCGGCCGGAAGATCAGCTACGTCGAGCAGCGCGAACTGCGAGGCACCGGCGACGCCCTGAGCCTTTGCCGGCCTTATCTGGCTGAGCGTTTCCTGGTGATGAACGGCGACGACCTGTACGCCGCCAGGGACATCGCCGCCCTGGCCGGATACCGGCTGGCCATCCTGGCCAAAGCCTGCGACGTTCCCAGCCGCTACGGCGCGTTCCGCACCGACGCCGCGGGGCGGCTCATCGACATCATCGAAGGCGGTCAGGCGCCGGCCGGCGGACTCGTGAACGCCGGCCTCTACGCCCTTGACCGCCGTTTTTTCGATTATCCTCTGGCGCCGATCAGGGACGGCAAGGAATTCGGCTTGCCCCAGACCCTGGTCGGCATGGCCAAAGACCATCAGATCGACGTGGTGCCGGCGTCCTTCTGGCTGCCCATCGGTTATCCCGCGGACCTGGACAAGGCCACGGAATACCTTGAACAACAAAACTGTCCGACCGCGCCATGACCCTGCGCGAAGCCCTGGCCGCCGGCCGCAAGGCGCTGGCCGCGCACCGCTGCGGCGATTCCCATCCCGACCGGGAAACCGAACTGTTCCTGGAGAAAGCCTCCGGCCTGAGCCGCGAAGCCATCCTAGCCTCGCCGGAAAAGCGCCTGACGTCCGCCCAGGCCGGTCTTTTCCGTTCCTGCCTGCGCCGGCGGCTCCGGCACGAACCGACGGCCTACATCGTCGGCACGGCCTGGTTCCGCGGCCGCGAGTTTCTGGTCTCGCCGGCCACCCTCGTTCCCCGTCCGGCCACCGAATCGCTGGCCGAAACGGCCGTCGCGGTCATCGCCCGGCATCCGGGGATGACCGTGATCGATGTCGGCACGGGATCAGGCTGCATCGCCCTCGCCCTGGCCGCGGAGACCGCGGCCGCCAGGATCATCGGCCTCGACGCTTCCCCCGCCGCCCTGAAGGTGGCCAAAAAAAACACCGGCCGCGCGGGAACCGCCGGCCGGATCGCCTTCCGCCGCTCCGACCTGCTGTCCGGCCTCAAAAAAACGGACCTGCCCCGGAACGGAGCGGTGCTGGTCGTCGCCAATCTCCCCTACCTGCCCTCGGCCATGATCCCCGGACTCGAACCGGAGGTCAGGGACCACGAACCGGCCGCGGCCCTGGACGGCGGCGCCGACGGCCTGGACCTCTGCCGCCGCCTGGTGGAGCAGGCCGCCGTCCGCCTGCCGTCGGCCGATCTGCACCTGGTCCTGGAGATCCTCCCCCGGCAATACCGGCCGCTGCTGGCCTTCGCCCAAAAAAAATTTCCCGGCCTGCGGGCCGAGAAGATCTTCAACCTGTCCGGGACCTGCGTCGGCGCGTCCCTCGCTTCGGGCTGCGCCGCCGCCTGACCGCGCCCTACGGCACGATCGTGTGGGGCCCCTTGGACTCGATGTTGTCCGTTTCCAGAACGTAGCGCAGGGAATAATTATTGCCGCTGCTCTCGTAATAATAACAGCCTACGGCATCGTTCGGGTATCTCGGATCGGACAGCCGGGCGCCGGCCTCGATCAACTTGCGGCTGAACATCGCTTTGGACAATTCGTCCTCGCCGGTGATGCAGCCCGTCATCACCGGATAGGTCTGGTATTCGGCGAAATACATGGCCAGGGCCTTCTGCATCTGGGAGGTGGCCGAGGTCCGGGTGACGTCGCGGCGGACGGCCTGCTGCCGGGCGACGCCGATCAGCACCAGCGACAGGAACATCATAAAAGCCACCACCGCGAGCAGCATCTCGATGACGGTGAAGCCGGCCGGTCTCATGTTGTTCCGTGGTCGCGACATTTCAATTCAATACGATCAATGTTTGACGTTCGCGCCGACGGGCACGACCTCGATCCAGGTCGTGCCGGAGTTCAGGGCGATCTCCGAACCGCTTTCGTCAAAATACCGCGTCCTCTCGGCGGCTGAGGGTTTTTTCCAGACGGCGGCGAAGGTCTTGCCGTCCAGGGCCAGCAGCGCCCGGCCCTCGCCCCGCGTCTCAATGCGGCGCCGGCCGACCTCGTCAAGGATGCGGATCTGCATGTATTGTACCACAACGTTCTTGGCCAGCACAGGCGCGCCGCCCTCGTCGCGCTGCTCATCCTCGCCCTGCCAGCGCCGGTAAACGTTGCCGGCCCGGTCGTATTTCCAGGTGACCCGGTAGGCCGGCGTGGAATATTCGATGACCAGGTCGGCGGCCGTTTCCGGACGGTCTTCCGCCGGCGTGTCGTCCTTGAACTTCCAGGAAGCGGTTGGACGGACCTGGCGCTCGGGAAAGACCGCGGCGACGGCCTGGCCCAGCAACTCGGCCGAAGTATAGACGTTATGAGGGGCCTTCCGGCCGGAATCGCGCCAGAAATATTTGCCCCGGTTGAATTGGTTCAGATCGCGCAGGTCGCTGTCGGAGATCTTCTCCAGGGCCTCCGGACTGCCGCCGACATGGGCATAAAGGGCGTCGAACTCGTCGGCCCAGTCCAGGTAATACGGACGGGCCGAACGCACCGGACCGATGCGCGACACGGCGCTCCCGGGCGCGTAGACGACCAGGAACCGGGTGATGCCGCCTTCGACCGGCGCTTCGATGACCAGCGGCGCCTCGGATAATCCGGCCAGCGGCCGGCTGTCGATCATGTTCTCGACCATCACCGCGACGTAGTCCTCGGTCACGCCGTCGGCCAGCGGCAATCCGTCAACGGCCCGGCGGCGTTCGCTGACGGGCGGCGGCGGCGCCACGACCGCCTGTTCCGCCGGTTTGTCCCGGCGCAACAGCCGGGAAAAAAAGGTGGATGTGGAGCGGCTGTCGCCGGTCCAGTAGAACCAGCCCAGGACCGACACGCCGACGATCAGCGCGATCAAGATCACGCTCCAGCTGGCGACTTCGGCCCAGAACGATTCCTTGCCGCGCGGGAACGGCGGCACCCCGGCCGGCGGCTCCGGTCCGCGGCCGCCGTCCGCCGGTCGGCCTTCCGCCGGGGCGTTCCCGGCGGCCGCGGGCGGCCGGACCGCGGCCGGCTGGCGCAAAGAGGCGGATACCAAAACTACCCGCTGGTCACTCGGGTCCTGGCGGGTAGTTTTATTTTCCGGTCTGTCCGATTTCATCGCTGTCGGAATTGATGCCCGCGGCGCGGGCCTGACTAACGCTCACTGTCAGCTTACCACGGCCGGGTCCCGGACAAAAGCGTGAGCCGTCAGACTACTCCTTCTTCGGTCCTTTTTCGGCGGCGGCGGCCTCAGCGGCCTTCTCCGCCTTCTTCTCCTCGGTCTCAACCTTGACCGCGCTGACGTCCTCGACCGGCTTGGCCTCCAACTCCTTCAGTTCGGCTTCGGAGATCGGCTCGTTGACCACGGCGATGACTTCGGTGGGATTGGCCAGAAATTCGATGCCCTCGGGCGGCTTGATATCCTTGACCTTGATGGTGTCGCCGAAGGCCTTGAGCGAAGTCAGGTCGATGGCGATCGAATGCACCAGGTATTGCGGCAGACAGCGCACGCGGATCTTGTCCATGCTGCGGACCAGGATGGCGCCGAGTTCCTTGACCGCAGGCACCTCGCCGATGAACTCGAACTCGATGTCGGTCTCGAGTTTTTCGGTCATCTTGACCTGGCGGAAATCGACATGGGTGACCAGGCCCTTGAGCGGGTCGTGCTGGACCTCCTGGATCAGGACCTTGACCGACTCCTTGCCGTCGATCACGAGGTCGATCAGACTGGACTCGCCGGCCTTGGCCAGTGCCTTTTCAAAAACGCGCTGGTCGACGGCCAGGCTGCGGGTCTCGAACCCGTGGCCGTAAACGACGGCCGGGATGGATCCCTGCTGGCGCAACTGCTTGGATTGTTTGCCTTTTATCTCCCTGGTCTTCGCTTCCAATTTGAGCGTCTCCATATGATTAACGCTGTAATTCCTTCAAAAATAAAAAAATAAGGAATCGGCTTCCTTACTATTTACACTATCCCGTCAAAAGACGCAAGAGTCCGGGCGCCGAAAGCGGGGTCCGTTCAGGCCAGGGCCAGCTGGCGGAAGAACGCGTTCTCGTCCTGCAGCGCGTGATGGACCTCGATGACGTCGTCGGTGGAAACGGCCTGGCACTCCTTGAAACGGTCGACCTCGTCAAAGGCCAGGTCGGTCACCAGGCCGACCGAACTGACGCCGACGGAAGAGATCAGGACCAGGGCGATGATGGCGTTGGAACAGTTGCCGCACTGGATGTGCAGCAGGTGGCTGTCCTCTTTCTCTCCCAGGACGCGGGTCTGTTGCGGATTGTAACTGGATTCGCAGAGCGGACAGTAGGAGATCAGCTTGATCCCCTCATCGTAAAATTGCGAGGACTGCGCCGCGTGACGAAGTGCCATATGTTTTGTTTTAGCTTTGATTTTTTCTTTTTCCCGGAGGATCTCTTTCTTTTTCCTCCAGCACTTCTATCCACAGTATAGCATTTTTTTGGCTTCGGGTCAACGAAAATTGCCCACAACCTAGACAAAAAAATGCCAGTTTTGGCCAATATTCGACCCTTGACGGCCCGGGCCCGCGTGTTCTAGCGGCGCACGGCGATGGATTCCAGCACGCCGAGCATCAGGAATTTGACCAGCAGCGAAGATCCGCCGTAACTGAGGAAAGGGAGGGTGACGCCGGTCACCGGCAGCAGGCGGAGATTGCCGCCGATGTTGATCACGAACTCGGCGGACAGCGAGGTCAGGATGCCCAGTATCAGGAACAGCGAAAAATCGTCGCGCACGGCGCGCGCCAGCGCGAAACCCTGGAAGAAAAATACCCCGAACAGCAGGAAGACGACGGCGACGCCGAGGAAACCCAGCTCCTCGGCCGCGGCGGCGAAGATGAAATCGGTCTGGCGCTCCGGCAGGAACCGCAGCTGGCTTTGCGAGCCGTAACCCAGCCCCTTGCCGGTCAGGCCGCCGGAACCGATGGCGATGACCGACTGCGTGACGTTGTAGCCGCGGCCCTGCGGATCCCCCGCGGGATCGAGGAAAGCCATGACCCGGTCGCGCTGGTAGGGCTTCATCACGAACAACCAGGCCGCGGCGGCGGCCACGAGGCAGACGACCGCGATGACCGCCAGGTGCGACCGACGCACCCCGGCCATGAGCAGCAGGACCAGCCAGATGGTGAACAGGAGCAGCGCCGAACCGAAGTCGGGCTGCATCGCTACCAGCGCGAAGATGACGGCGAAAGCCAGGCCGGAACCGGCGATCGGGCGCAGCTGCTGATGGTCCCGGGCGTAATCGCTGAAATACTTGGCCAGGAAGACCACCAGGAAAAGTTTGACGATCTCCACCGGCTGGACGCCGAAACCGCCGATGCCGAACCAGCCCGTGGTGCCGCGGATGCTCCGGCCGAACAGGAGCACGGCGACCAACAGAATGATGGACAGGACGTACAAAGGCTTGGCCAGGCCGGACAGCAGGCGGTAATTGAAAGCGGCCAGGGCCAGGGCGAGGACCGCGCCGGCCGCGGCGAAGATCAGCTGTTTCCAGAAATTGCCGAAGTCCCCGGCCGCCAGCGGCTGAGACCCGGTCCCCGGGACGCCGACAGTGGCCGTGCCGAGCGAGGTGCTGTAGAGCACGAACAACCCGAAGACGGCCAGGGCCGCGGCCGAACCGAACAGCACCCAGTCGAATTTTTTGAAGTAAGCCGCGAACCTCGGCACCAGGGACATAATGAGATCTCGACCTTCGTATTCATGATATTTTTACTCCCGCGCCGGCAAAATGTAAACGGCGGGGGTGCACGCCGGGGACGTCGGACGGCGGCGGACCGACGGACCGGAGGTGAACAAAAATCGTAATCGGGTCATGAAAATAGCCGCTGATATCATGATCAGGAAATTCCGATCACCCGAACGCGCGTTGCTGACCAAGAACCGCCGGGCGTGACAAGACCAGGCCTGTCTCCACGCCCCGCGAAAACCCCCGCGTCGACGCGGGGGCCGGGAACGACTCGGTTTTTCGAAGGCCGGGTCAATCCCCCGTCGGGATGTAGACGCGGTCGTCGAAGATGTTCACATCGGACGCGACCTCGACGCTGGAGACGGCGGGCACGACGGAGAACCAGCTGGCATCGACCCGGCGCGTTTCGCCCGGACGCAGGTCGCTGATGGTCACGTAGTTTACGCCGGACAACCCGCCCGGACCGATCAGGCTGACGAAGAAACCGAGGCGGCGGTAACCGAAGGCGGTGGCGTTCCTGACGTTGAACGTCACCCGGCTGATGGTCAGGGGATCGGTCGGGTCAGGCGGCGTGAAGACGACTTCGGAGACCGGCAGGTTCAGGCGGATGCCGGACCAGGCGGCGTAATCCGGACCGATGACGTGGGCGTCGACGCGCCTCCAGGCGACATTGGTCATCTCCAGGGACGGCGATCCGATGCCGCCCGCGGCCCTGACCCCCAGCTGATGGATGTATTTGAAGCTTCCGGGCAGGACGAAATCATGGGCGACCGGCCCCAGCGGCTCGCCGGCCACGAACTGGTAATCGAATTCGACCCACTGTTTCATGTTCTGGTTGGTGACCCGGGCCACGATATCGTAGGTGCCTTCGCTGGAGTTCAAGACCGCGATATCCTCGATCAACAGGTCGATCGGGGCCATCTTCTGCCGGAAGTAGGCGTAATTGGTGTACTGCCTGGCCAGCTGGGCCAGCTGCTGGCGTTCGGGGACGCCGGAACCGAAATAATAATCCAGGAACCCGAAACCGGCGAAACCGACCAGGGCCAGGTCGACGACGATCAGGACCAGCGCGGTGGCTTTGCGCACCTGCGTTTTGTGCGTCACCCACCAATAGCCCATCTTCAACTTGTCCTCGGTCAATTGCCCCTCGCGGACGGACTCAAAAGCCATACGAAGAATCGCTAGGTTATTGCCCTAATAATATCACGAAAATCAACGACTGGCCATCGGCTGCCGGGCGCTCGCCCCGACCTCCGTCCGGCGGGGTTTGACTTTACCGGGCCATTGGCACAATCTGGGATCAGGTCTTTCCAAGGAGGCTGCAAAATGAATGATCCGAAACTGAAGCTCGTGGGCGAAGACGGCGCTCCGGCCGACCCCGGCCCCGACGCCCCGGCCGTCACCGATCTGACGCCGAAAATGATGGCTTACAGCGCGCTGGCCACCCTGGCCGTCTTCCTCGTCTACGGCCTGCACCGGCTCCGCGGCCTGGAGCCGCCTCCGGCGCTGCTGGCCACGGTCTACGTCGCCGGCGCCGCCGCCGGGATCGCCTACGGCCTGTGCCTGCTCCGCGCCGGTTCCTGGCCCCGACTCATGGCCATGCTGGCCGCGATCGGCGTCTTCACCGGCACCTGTTTCGCCGTCTGCCAGTCCACCCACAACTTCGTCTTCCTGCTGATCGGCGGCGGCGCGCTGCTGGCCGGCTTCCTGACGGCGCTGTTCCGGAACATCGACGAACGCGTGTCGTTCATGCCGATGGTCGTGTCACTGCTGGTCTCCACCTCGCTCATCCTCTTCATTCTGAGCTGACCGAGACCGCCCCGCCCCGCAGCGGGGCTTTTATTATTGAAGTCGGGAAGTACTGGAGCGCTGAAGAGCCCGGAGGCAGGGTGCCGAAGAACGGGACATTGAAGTTCTGAAGATGATCTGAAGATAAGAAGCGGGAAGAAAGGCGGCGCAGACTATATGACTTCAGTACTCCGGCACTTCAGTACTTCAACACCATGCCGCTCCCGCGCTCCGTCTCTTCCCCGCTTCCCCGCTCCCGGAATCCGCCTAAATTGCCTTGCCATCCGCCGTCTCGCGTGGTACCATTTTCGCGTTATCCGCCGTCGCGGATTTTCAGTTGATAAGCTTCTATGGCCAAAGCCAAACCCGCCAGGAAAAAAACCGAAGCGAGAGGATCCGACTACACGGCCAAACAGATCACCGTGCTGGAAGGCCTGGAGTCCGTGCGCCGCCGCCCGGGCATGTATATCGGCTCGACCGGACCGCAGGGCCTGCATCACCTCATCTGGGAGGTCGTGGACAACTCCATCGACGAGGCCATGGGCGGCCACTGCAACGAGATCGAGGTCACGCTCCTGCCCGACAACATGGTCGCCGTCACCGACAACGGCCGCGGCATCCCGGTCGACCTCCATAAACAGTACAAGGTCTCGGCCCTGGAACTGGTGCTGACCAAGCTGCACGCCGGCGGCAAGTTCGGCGCGGGGGGCTACAAGGTCTCCGGCGGCCTGCATGGCGTCGGCGTCTCCGTGGTCAACGCCCTGTCCACCTACATGAAGGCCGAGGTCAAGCGCGACGGCCAGCTGTGGGTCCAGGAATACAAGTGCGGCGTGCCGCAAAAGAAGGTCAAGGCCGTGGCCAACGTCCGCGGCTCCGGCACCACCATCACTTTCCAGGCCGACAGCACCATCTTCCAGACCATCGAGTACGACTGGAACACCATCCTGGACCACCTCCGCCAGCAGGCCTACCTGACCAAGGGCGTGCGGATCGTCATCAACGACAAACGGACGCGCGGCAAGGAACTGAACTACGGCTTCCACTTCGAGGGCGGCATCAAATCCTACGTCCGCCACCTCAATCACCAGAAAGAGACGAAACACCCGTCGATCTTCTACTGCGCCAAGGAGGCCGAAGGCGTGATGGTCGAGACGGCTTTCCAGTACGTCGACGACTTCAAGGAGACCATCTTCGCCTTCGCCAACAACATCTACAACCCGGACGGCGGCATGCACCTGGTCGGCCTGCGCTCCGCCCTGACGCGCATCCTGAACAACTACGCCCGCAAGCAGGGCATCCTCAAGGAGAAGGACGAGAACATCAGCGGCGAGGACAGTCGCGAAGGCCTGACCGCGGTCATCAGCGTCAAGATCCAGGAACCGCAGTTCGAAGGCCAGACCAAGGCCAAGCTGGGCAATCCCGAGGCCCGCACGGCCGTCGAGTCGGTCTTCTCGGAAACGCTGGAGATCTTCCTGGAAGAGCACCCCAAGGACGCCCAGGCCATCATCGAAAAATGCATCCTGGCTTCCCGCGCCCGCCTGGCCGCCCGCGCCGCCCGCGACACGGTGCTGCGCAAAGGCGCGCTCGAAGGCCTGACCCTGCCGGGCAAGCTGGCCGACTGTTCTTCCCGCGATCCCCACCAGTCGGAACTGTTCATCGTCGAGGGCGACTCGGCCGGCGGCTCGGCCAAACAGGGACGCGACCGCGACTTCCAGGCCATCCTGCCGCTGCGCGGCAAGATCCTCAACGTCGAACGCGCCCGCCTGGACAAGATCCTGGCCAACAACGAGATCAAGAACCTGATCGTGGCCATGGGCACCAACATCCGGGAACAGTTCGACATCGCCAAGCTGCGCTACGAGCGCATCATCCTCATGACCGATGCCGACGTCGACGGCGCCCACATCCGGACGCTGCTGCTGACCCTGTTCTACCGCTACTTCCCCACTCTGATCACCGAACGGCACCTCTACATCGCCCA
>CAYPMU010000008.1:0-728 GCA_964411975.1 uncultured Gammaproteobacteria bacterium
AAAACACACCCAAAGTTGACCAATGGGTGGTCGTACGCACGTTCCTGCTGGCATTTCTGCTCTCGGACAGGGTCATTTTTACTTTTTGTTTGCCTTATATAACCTAATCTTATTATAGCAAAATTTTAGCTTATGCTCAAGACTAATATTAGGCCCGATTTAGCCAAAAAATACATAATTTGGCGCTACAACGTTTCAGTTAAGTGGCGAATTTAGGAGGAAACCAGAGAAAGCGACAACCGCTCGAAAAACGAAAAATATATTAAGCTTAATTAGGCCCAGTAAACTAATCAACAAGAAATCCACATAAACCGCTTGACAGCATAAATGTTATCCACAGGCGTTTCGATATACCCTCCCGTTATCTGACTTCGACCTATGACTCCGGTGAGATTTTAGCTTAAATCCACTATAAATCTGACTTGATCTGATCTCGGATGCTTGTTGACAACTTCTGCTGGACCACCGAGGATTTGCCATCCATATTTCCGGCGAACGATACGTAAAAAAACGGACGTCAGAATGTGACGTCCGCTATAATTTCTGCTTTTTTTCAGGAGGCCTGTCCCATATCCTCCGTGGCGGCGTCGGTCGCCGGAGCGCTGTCATCAGACACGAGTTCAGGTTCGGCCGGCGGCGCTGGCTCCTCGGCGGGAGCCGGTTCAGGTTCGGCCGACGGCGCTGGCTCCTCGGCGGGAGCCGGTTCAAGATCGGCCGGCGGCGCTGGC
>CAYPMU010000008.1:828-9895 GCA_964411975.1 uncultured Gammaproteobacteria bacterium
TCCTCGGCGGGAGCCGGTTCAGGATCGGCCGGCGGCGCTGGCTCCTCGGCGGGAGCCGGTTCAGGATCGGCCGGCGGCGCTGGCTCCTCGGCGGGAGGAGTGGCCGTTCCGGCTGTTGCCGAAGTCGTTTCGTCAACGCCGATGATCCAATAAGTGAAGGCGATATCCCCTGTCGCCGGCGCGCCCAGTTGGACGGTAAAGGCGCCGGCGGTCTTGTCCGTGATCCACCAGGAGGCTCCGGGATCGCCCTCGAAAGTCACAACGATGAGCGAGTTGGCGGCGACCAAAGGATTTGCGACGACCAGTGACATCTGTCCGGACAGGATCCGCTCATGGCCGACGGTCTTACGAGCTTCGGTCGTCCTGACCTTCATCTCTTCGGCGATGATGGAGCTGGCGTTGATCACCTGCATGGTCATCTTCCCCTCGCCGTCGATGGACCAGAGGCCGGCGGCGTCGCTGAGCGAACCGACGTTGATCATCGGCTTGCCGTTGATGTCGAGCATGTCCCCCGTCCCGTCAGCGAACATTCCGCTGCCGCCGATCGTCAGTTCTTCGATCTTGGCGTTCAATTCTTTGACCGCGTTGACGAGCACGAAGGTCAGGGCGCTGGAGTTGAATGTATACAGTTCGGTCTCCTCGGCATCTTCGGGGTCCAATTTCGCCCGGTACGTCCCGATGGTGTAAGGAATAACGTCCTTGACGTCCTGGGCGATGATGCCGACGCCGGAGGCCCCTGCGGGCATGCCTCCCAAACCGTTCAGCTCGTAACTGACAGGATCGATAGCCAATAATTCCGCTAAACCATCGGTAAAATCAGCAATATTGCGTTTTAACCGCTCATCGGAAACGATGGTCCAGGTGTTGGAGACCGGCTTGGCCGCGGAGTCGGCTGATAATTGGAGTTGGTATGCCGTGCTTGACAGCCCGATGCTGACGCCGGACATAAAAGCCGCGCCGTTCCGGACACTGAGGTATCCGGACACGTTGAGGGAATCGCCGACGGTGACCGCGCCGCCGAAAGCCGCATCGAGGGCCTGGATGTTGTTGCGGACCGCCAACGTGCCGGTCTCGATACCGCCGGCTTCCAGCTGCTGGAAATAAACGCCGCCGACGTCGAAAGATTGCAGGGTGTTGCCGTTCCAGTTCACGACGTAGGCGTAGCGGCCCTGTACGAAGATCCCATTGGGGCTGCCGCCGCCAAGCGACAAAGTCCCCACCAGCGACGGCGCCGTCGGACTGGCGACGTCGAAGATCTGCAGGGAATTGCTTTGGAAGTTGACCGTGTAGGCGTAGCGGCCCTGGACGTACAGGGCGGCCGGCAGCTGTTGGCCTCCGGTCGACGCCGAGCCGACAAGCGACGGCGCCGCGGGATTATAAACGTCGTAGACCAGCAGGTTCTGCGAAGTGTTATCGAGGGTGTAGGCGTAGCGGCCCTGGACGTAGAGGCCGCGCGGATTGCAGGATACGCCGCAGGAAGCGGAAGTGCCCGCAAGCGTCGGTGTCGTCGGGTTGGAAACGTCGAACACCTGCAACGTCCGGGAAGTATAGTTGACCAAGTAAGCGTAGCGGCCCTGGACGTAGATGTTCTCCGGGCCAGTCCCTGTCGCCACCGGGCCGCCGACCGACGCCGGCGCGGCCGGATTTCCGACGTCGATGACCTGCATCGTGTTGCCGCCGTTGTTGGTCACGTAGGCGTAACGTCCGGAGACGTGAACGTAACGCGGACTGGCCCCGACCGCCTGGGTCCCGACCAAGGCCGGCGCGAAGGGATTGGATACGTCGACGATGGACATCGTGCCGCCGGTCACGTTCGCCGTGTACGCATACCGCCCTTGGACGTACACGCCCCACGGACCGTTGCCGACCGTAACACTGCCCACCAGCTGCATTGCCGAGGGCACAGAAATGTCGTAGATCTGCAATACATTCGTGCTCTGATTGGTGACGTAGGCATAGCGGCCCTGGACGAACACGCCGCGCGGCGCGGTTCCGACGCCCGTGCTCAAAGACTGGAGAATGGCCGTCGGCACCTTGCCTGGCACGTGGAGCTGGGTGAGAGGCGATACGGTCCCGATACCCACGTTGCCGGCACTGTCGATCACCAAACGGTTGACCGTGCCGGCGGTCGTGAAGCCCATTTTGTCCGCGGAGTGGTCATAAATGACCTGACCGCGGCCAGCCGTGCCGTCGGCGAAATCGATGAAACCGGAACCGCTGGAACCGGATTCGATGGTCAGGGCGGCGTAGCCGGAAGCGCCGCCGGCGCCGCGCAGATGCGCGACGGTGTTGGCGTTGACCGATCCGGGAACGTCGCCGCCGGCCACGACGACCAGCCGGCTCGGGCCGGGCGCCGTCGTCCCGATGCCGACGTTGCCGCTATAGGCCGCCGACCCCATGGATACGGGCTGGCCGCCGGCATCGATGGTGAAGCTGCCGGTGGTGGTCGTGATGCCGTTCTCGCTGACGTAGGTCGTCCCGTTGCCGATGACCACGCCGTCGATGAAGTAGCCGCGGCCGTAGCGGTTGGTCCGGGGCGGCTGGTTGGCCGCGCCGTAAGGCACGTTGGCGCCGCCGATCTCCGGCACGTGGACCTCGTCCACGGCATCGCCGTTGACCCAGGTCAGGGCCGGCGAAATGGTCAGGACCAGGCCGGCGATGTTGGTGATCTTGGCATAATTATCGACGCCGCCGGTGGTGACCTTTACATAATTGCCGATGTCGAAGCTGGCGACGCTATTGAGCGTAAGCGAAGTCGAGACCGCGCCGCCGCCGTTGGCCGTGGACGAACCGTCCAGGTCGGTGAAGACCGAGGTCAGGTCGCCGAAAGAATCGATCTGAAGATTGCTGGCCGGACCGACGGAGAACAGCGCGGATGGCACGGTCGTCCCGATGCCGACGTTCACGGCGTAGCCGCCCGTGCCGCCCAGGATCAGCGAGTTCGAGGCGCCGACCACGGCGTTGGCGCCGATGGCCGCGGCGTTCGTAAATCCGGAGGAAGAGACATTGGCGTTATAGCCGAGCAGGGTGTTATAGGAGCCGGTGGTCAGGGACATGCCGGAATCGTTGCCCAGGAGAACGTTGCGGAAACCGCTGCTCAGGGACATGCCGGAATAGGAGCCGACCGCCGCGTTCTGGTATCCGGCATTGACGGACAGCAGCGACTCGCGGCCGACGGCCACGTTGTCATAATCCGTGGTGCCGGAATACAGGGCGTTGTAGCCGACGGCGGTGTTGGAGAAGCCGCCGTCCTGCGTATACAGCGCCCCTTCGCCCAAAGCCGTGTTGTAGTCGCCGCCGGTCTCGGCAGCTAAAGCGTTGTAGCCGAGGGCGGTGTTGTCATCGCCGGTGGTCAGGGCGTAGCCGGCGCGATAACCGAAGAGCGAGTTCCAGCGGCCGGTGGTCAGGGCCGTGCCGGCCTGATAACCCACGGCGGTATCGAAATCCCCCGTCAGGGTCAGGTTGCCGGCGGAATTGCCGAGGAAAGTTCCGAAATTAGCGTCGTCGAAATTGACCAGACCGATGACCTGAAGCTTGTTATTCGGCGACAAAGTGCCGATGCCGAGGCGGCGGTTGGTGGTGTCGACGTTGAGCACGTCGTTGCCGATGGCGTCCTGGATGGTGAAGGTCTGGGTGCTGTTGGTCTGAGGGAAAAGGAAGACGGTCGTGCCCGTGGCCGGTTCGATGATCAAGTTGCCGGTGATGGCCGGATTGGCCATGTTGGTGAAAGTGTTGGCCTTGACGGCGCCGTTGTAGGCGTCGATCATCACGCCGGCCGCCGGGTTGGTCGTGCCGAGGCCGATGCGGCCGTCCGGAGTCACGTTCAGGATCTCGGTCGCGCCTTCATGCAGCCGAAGATTGCCCTCGGTCGCGCCGTCGGTCTCCTGGACCGAGAATTTCCAGTCGCGGACGCTCGTGGTCTCGCCCGCCGTACTATAGATATGTAAGCTGGTCGGCCCGAGATAAAGGTCGCGCCAGCGCTGTCCGGAAGAACCGAGGTCATAAGCGTCGTCGGTCGACGGCAAGAAAGAACCTTTCAGCGTCAGTTCGGCGGCGGCGGTACGATAAAGCTCGGTATCGGACGAGAAACCGATGCCGGCGGCGGCCGTCGTGCCCGCGGCCAGCTGCAGCTTGTGGGTCGGAGCGGCCACGCCCAGGCCGACGTTGCCGCCGTCGCGGACGGTGAACACCTCGGTCGCATCGTCGAAGAGCTTCATCAGGTCCTTGGCCTCGGTCGAACGCAGCAGGAACCGGGCGCTGGAGAGCGCTGTGGTGCCGCTGCCGGTATCGCCGAGGAACAGGTCGCCGTTGGTGATCCGGTGCGGCCCGCCGCCGTTGACGATCAGGCCGTCCGTGTACTCGCGCGAGATGTACGCGCCCGTGCGCACGTAAGGCGTCGGCGGCTGGCCGGCGATGGTAGTGCCGGACAGCTGGGCGCCCCAGGCGTAGACCCCGGACGTGCCATTTTCGATCCTGAATCCGGGATTACCCGTGGACGCGCCCGAGAAGGCATAACTGACCGAGCAACGCTGCCACGCGGTCGTCACCGCGCAAAGCGCGGCCGGACTCGTTTCGTTGCCGGAGAAAACATAAAGATTCACGCCGATGGTGCCCGAGCCGGACTTCAGCCAGACGCTGCCGGTGTAGGTCTGGCTGGCCGTGAATCCCGGACCGCCGGCCGCCTGCTGGCTGACGTTATGCGTGGCCAAAATGCCGGGGTTGATGTAGTCGGCGGCGGCGCTGCCGGAGGCTCCGGCGGCGATGCCGGAAGGACCGGGCGCCGAATTGGCCGAGACGACGACGCCGGTCTTGACCCAGGCGGCGTTGTCCAGTTCTTCCGAGTACTGGATGAAATTTGAGTACCGGCCGAAGCCGAGGACGGGACTGATGAAATACCCGTCGATCATCCCCAGGTTGCCGCCGGCGCCGATGGTCAGGCGCTCCGTCGGCGCCGTGGTGCCGAGGCCGACATGGCCGTAGGTCCCCGCGCCGCCGGCCGGCCCCACGAACAGCGTCGGCACGGTGGAATTGAAACCGACGGCCAGCGAATCGGCCACGCCGTTGGTCAGACGATTGGCGTTGTCGACGCCGTGGCCGAGCACCATGGCATGGGCGGCGCTCGCGTTCAGATAATGGCCGATGGCGATCGACACAGTATAGCCCGAGCTGAGATCCGAGCCGAAAGCCAACGCCCCGCCCCCGGTGGCGTAGGCGTTGCCGCCGAGAGCGACCGAACCGCCGCCGGTGGCGTTCGCGTTCGAACCCATGGCGATATCGGCGAAATTACCGGCCGTCGAAACGGCTCCGACGGCGAAAGAGTTGTTGCCGCTCGCGACCGACTGATTACCGCCGGCAAAAGAGTACGAGCCGCTGGCCCTGGTGTCGTACCCGAAGCCGGCCGAGTAGGTGCCGATGTTGCTGTGCTGCCAGTTGTTGCCGCCGTAACCGGCGCGGAAGGCCGACTTGGACGGCACCCACATCATCCGCGTACCGTCGCCATACATGGGCGTATCGCCGGTTGAACCGTAGAACAGCAGCGAACCGTTCCCGACCAGGCCGGCATTCGGCGTCCCGGCGGTATTGCTGGCGATCAGACTGTTCTCCGTGCGGGCATAGACGCCGGGCGCGGCGGCATATTCGAGCTGCGCTCCCCAGGCGTAGACGGCATTGGTTCCATTGCGTATCTCGAAAATCGGCCAGCCCGTGCCGGTGGTGAAGGTGTGGGTGACCGCGTAACGCCGCCACTCGGCGTCGAGTGTTACCGTCCTGATGCCGGGTTCGGAAGTCGTATTGCCGTCCAGAACGAGCGTCACGCTCGGCGCGCCGGCAAAGGCCTTCAACCAGACCGACCCGGTCCAGGTCTTGTTGCCGTAATCGACGAGCATGGGCGGGGTCGCGACGATCCGTTTCACTCCGTCGGTCGCGACGCCGCCCGCGTTGATGAGATCCGCGGTCGGCAGGCCGTCCGGCGCGGCCGTATTGTTCGCGGTCACGGTGACGCCGGTCTTGATCCAGGCCGCCTGCTGGAACTGTTCGGAATACAGGAGGTGGTTGACGTAATTCCCGAAACCGCCGGTCGGGGTCGACAGATTGCCGTCTTCGATCACTAAATCGCCGCCGGCGATGTCCAACTTGGCCATCGGCGCCGACGTGCCGATGCCGATATTGCCGGCGAAATAGTTGTCGCGGGCCGAAGCGTTATATATGGAATAGTTGCCGGGCGGGATCGTCGCGGTGCCTATCAACAGGTCGGTGTTATTGGCGGCGTTAGTGATCTCCTCGATATCCAGGCCGACCTTGGAGGTGATCGAACCGCCGGTGAGCGAACCGTCGCGGACCTGCAGGACGTAGGCGCTGCCGGTCGCGCCGCCGAAGTTGGAGACGCGGAAGCGGCCGCCGTAGGCCGTCGTGATCGTGCCGTTGACGTTCAGCGCCGAGGCCGTGATACCCGTGGCGGTCGTGACGGTCCCGGTCGAATTGTTCGAGGCGATCGTTTCCGCGCCGATCAGATCGCCGACCGTCCCCGTACCCTCGTGATGCGCGGACGAGATCACGCCCTCGATGAAGCCGTTGGTCAGGCTGAAAGCGTTGGCCGCCGTCGTGCTCGCGGACAGCTTGCCCGCGACGTAGGAAGTGAAGGCCGCGCTGGCCGCCGGCGGATCCCACTCGATGTCGGCCTGCAGGCCGGTATGCGAGGTGGCGTTGTCGGCGAACTTGTCGTTCAATTTCAGCGTATTGCTGTCCGCCGGCCAGAAGGTATTGGCCAGCTGATTGCCGATGAGAGCGTGCCCGCGGACGTCCAGGGTCTCGGCCGGAGTAGTCGTCCCGATGCCGACGTTCACGGCGTCGACCCCCGTGCCGCCCAGGATCAGGCAATTGTCGCAGCCCACGCGGGCATTGTAGCCGACGGCCGCGCCTTTGTTCCGCGTCGCGCTGGTGCTGCCGGAACCGGCGCCGATGAAAGTGTTGTAGCTGCCGGTGGTTACGGCCGTGCCCGCCGAACCGGCATTGTCGCCCAGGGCGACATTGAATGAACCGGTGGTATTGGCCGCCAGCGTGGCGTAACCGTAGCCGCTGTTATTATTGCCGGTCGTGTTGCTCCACAGGGAGACCCAGCCGGCGGCGGTGTTGTTGCTGCCCGACAGGTTGTCGCGGAGCGTATTGCCGCCGAAACCGTAATTGCGGCTGCCGGTCGTATTGCTTCCGAGCGAGTAACCGCCGAAGGCGAAATTGAACCAGCCGGTCGTATTCGAGGTCAGCGCGAATTGGCCGACCGCCGTGTTATAGCCGCCGGAGGTGGTGGCGTACATGCTCTGGTAACCGACGGCGGTATTGCCCCAGCCGATGGTCTGGGAAGCGAGCGCCTGATAGCCGATGCCGGTGCTGTAATATCCTTGGGTGCTGGAATCGTGATATGTGAGCCTTCCGGCATCCTTGCCCAAGAAAGTATTGTAATAATCAGTGCCGCCGGAACGGACCTCGACGCCGGCCGAACCGTCGCTGTTCTGGAGGACGAAAAGAGCGTCGGCTGGCGCCATCTCCCTGACGACGACCGCGTCGACGGAACCGGCCCAGGCGGGGTCGGGGTCGAACGTCAGCGCGACGGAACCCGTGGTGTCCGGGACCAGTATCACCTGGTAACCGGTAAGATTGCCGGTATTATGGCCGACGGCCGAAGCTGCGGCCGAACCCAGCCTGATGACGAAGGGGGCGGCGGTGGAGCCGACCGTCGCCGTTTTGACCGTGACGACGACCTGGTACTGCCGGCCGGCCGTCACCGCGACATTCTGCGACAGGTCGTTGTCGCCGGCGTCATGGCGGGCGCAGCCGTTCCCGTTCGTCGGACAGTCGGCGTCACTGTCCCAGGCCCAGCCGGCCCCGGCGGTCCAGGAAGAGAGGTCGGCGTCAAAGGTTCCGTTCAATGCCAGATCGGCCCCGGGCACGGCGACGGAATTCGCGCCCTGGACGGCGAGTTTTGCCGCCGGCGACGTCGTGCCGATGCCGACGTTGCCGGCGGCGTCGATCGTCAACCTGGCAAGGCCGCCGGTCTCCAGATCCAAGGCGAAAAGGTCGTTCGTGCCGAGGGTCGCGGCCGCGCCGAAAGAATTGCCGCCCTGCAAGAAAGTCCCGCTGCCGCCGCCCGAAATGGAGCCGGAGACGACCAGGTCGCCCGTGACCGTGACCGTGCCGGAATCATCCATGAAGACCTCGCCTATCGCGTCGCCGTCAGGATCAAAGGTGAAACGATTGGCGCCGGTATCATAACCGATGACGCCTTCGTTGCCGTCCACCCCCAGATGGACCGAGGCCGGACCCAGATAAAGATCGCGCCAGCGCAGCGACGACGTCCCCAGGTCATAAAGGTCGTCGGCGGAAGGGAGCAGATGGCCGCTCACGGTCAAACTGCCGCCCAAAGAGGCGTTGCCAGCGACGTTCATCGACTGGCCCACGGTCAAGCCGCCGTTCATGGAAACGTCCATGGCCGTGAAGGACCCGCCGATGTTCAGATCGCTGACGCTGACCGTGCCGGCCTCCAGTTGTTGGATATAGGCGCCGCCGAAGTCGAATATTTGGAGGGTGTTGGCCGTGGAATTGACCACGTAGACGTAACGTCCGGCAGCCTCGATATGGGACGGGCCGGCCGCGGTCGATACCGAGCCGACCAGGACGGGCGCCGTCGGTCTCGAACCGTCCACCGTCTCCAGGGCATTGGCGGAGTAATCGACGACGTAAGCCGTGCGGCCCGAAACACTCAAGCTCTTGGGTCCCGCTCCGATCGCCACGGTGCCGACCACGGCGGGAGCCGTCGGGTCGGAAACGTCGAGCACTTGCAGGGTGTTCGAACCGTAGTTAGTGATGTAACCGTAAGGCCCAAGGTAATCGATGGCCGAAGGATTGGCGCCGGTGGCGACGGAACCGACCGCGACGGGCGCCGCCGGGTTGGAGACGTCGAAGACCTGGAAGGTATTGGCCCCGTAATTGGCGACGTAAACGTAATTGCGCTGGGTGAATATGGCCGAAGGATTGGCGCCGGTGGCGACGGAACCGACCGCGACGGGCGCCGCCG
>CAYPMU010000008.1:9995-12860 GCA_964411975.1 uncultured Gammaproteobacteria bacterium
ATGGCCGAAGGATTGGCGCCGGTGGCGACGGAACCGACCGCGACGGGCGCCGCCGCATTGGAGACGTCGAATACTTGCAGGGTATTGGAAGTGTAGTTGACGACGTAAACGTATTTGCCCTGTCCGGTAACCGCCGAAGGATTGGCGCCGGTGGCGACGGAACCGACCGCAACGGGCGCCGTCGGGTTGGAAACATTGAAGACCTGCAGGGTGTTGGAAGTATAATTGGCGACGTAGGCGAAGCGGCCGCCCGGCCGGTGGATGGCGATCGGGTCCGTGCCGGTGGCCACGGAACCGACCACGACGGGCACCGTCGGATCGGAAACGTCGAAGATCTGCAGAGTATCCGAACCATAATTGACAACGTAGGCGTAGGCGCCCTGGATGACGACCGAGCGCGGGTCCGTGCCGGTGGCCACCGAACTCAACGCCGCCGTCGGCACCGTGCCGGGCATATGCAACTGAGTGACCGGCGCCGACGTGCCGATGCCGACGTTGCCGCTATCGGCGATCGTCACGAGGGGCGCGTTGCCCGAACTGTCCAGCCGCAACAGGCTGTGGAGCACATTGATGGTCTGCGACGTGCCGTCGCCCAGACGGGCGTTGACGGTCATGGACGTGTCCGACGCGATGGCGATAATGACGGCGAAAGCCGCGGGGTCGGACGAAAGGAAGACGCGGTCGCCGATGGCGGCCTCAGCCAAAAAATGCGTGCCGACGCCGGTGATCGTAACCGTGTTGTTGGCCGTGGTCGTGCCCGACAGGACGCCGGGCATCAACCCCCTGACCGTCAAGGCGGAAAGTTTGTCGCTCCGCCCGATACCGACGTTGCCGCCGAAATAGCCGTTCAGCCGGGTCGCCAGTCCGCCGGAAACGTTCAGCGACTCCCCGACCGATACGCCGCCGGAGAAACCGGCGTCCACGGCCTGGATGTTCTCGCGGACGGCTAAAGTCCCGGCTTCCAGGCCGCCAGCCTCAAGCTGCTGGATGTAGGCGCCGCCGAGATCGAAGGCCTGAAGAGTGGACGAGGTGTAATTTACGACATAGGCGTAGCGCCCCTGGACGGAGAGGAATTGCGGGTTCGTGCCGGTCGGGACCGTCCCGACCGAGACCGGCGAGGCCGGGTCGGAGACGTCGATCACCTGCAGGGTGTTCGAGGTGTAATTTACGACATAGGCGTAGCGCCCCTGGACATAGACCGCCTGCGGCAAACTCCCGGTCGCCACGGAACCGGCGACCGCGGGCGAGGCCGGGTCGGAGACGTCGATCACCTGCAGGGTGCCGCCGTTCTGGTTGACGACATAGGCGTAGCGGCCCTGGGCGTGGACGGCGACCGGTCCGTCGCCGATGGCGATCGTGGCCGTCTTGGCCGGCGCTGCGGGGTCGGAAACGTCATAGACCGAGAACTTGTCGGTAGTGTAATGCGTGGCGTATACGTACCGTTCCCGGGCAAAGAGCGCGCTAACGGTACCCAGGCCGGCTTCCGTCGTGTAGCCGTCCCCGACTTTGGCCGGCGCCGCGGGGTCGGAGACATCGAAGACCTCGATGCGGTTCGAACCGGTGAAATTCGCGACGTAGGCGTAACGGCCCTGGACGTAGACCGAGAGAGCGTCCGTGCCGCACGGGACGGTCCCGAGCGCGATCGGCGCCGCGGGGTTGGAAACGTCATAGACCTGCAGTTGGCTGCTGTCGACGCCGCCGAACTGGTAATTGGTGACGTAGGCGTAACGGCCCTGGACGTAAACCGACCATGGCTGGGTCTTGGTCGCGACCGACCCTATCGCCGCCGGGACTGCCGGGTTGGAGATATCGAAGACCTGCAGGGTATCGGACGTGAAATTGACGACGTAAGCGTAACGGCCCTGGACGTAGATCCCCTGCGGGTTAGTTCCCGTGGCGACGGAACTGACCGCCGCGACCGGCAATTTGCCCGCAACGTGCAACTGAGCGATGGGCGCCGCCGTGCCGATGCCGACGTTGCCGACGAAATAGCTTTTCCCGGCGACGCCGAAGTTGCCGTTGTCGAAGATGCTGCCGCCCACGGCCAAACCGCCGCGCACGTCGGCGTCCATGACCTGAAGGTTATTACTGACAGACAGGGAACTGACCTTGATGCTGCCGGACTCGAAATTCTGGATAAAAGCGCCGCCGAGGTCGAAGATCTTCAGGATAGGGGTGGGGCCGGTGAAGTAAGCGTAACGCCCCTGCACGCGCACGGCATCCGCGTCGCTGCCGGTCGGTATGTTCCCGAGCGTCACCGGCGCGGCGGGATCGGAGACGTCGATCACCTGGATCTCCTGGTCCACGTCTTTGGCGATGTAGACGTAACGGCCATAAACGTCCATCGCGAAGGGCCAGGTCACCGGCGTGCTGCTGACGGACACCGGCGCGGCGGGATCGGAGACGTCGTATATCCTCAAAGTCTGTTCCGAATAACCGGCAACGTAAGCGTAGCGGCCCTGGACGTACACGTCCCAGGGTCCGTCAATGCCGGCAGCGGTCCCGACCAGGGTCGGCGTCGCCGGATCAGAAATGTCGAAGATCTCCAGTTTGTCGCCGAAGTAGCTCGTCACGTAGGCGTAACGACCATAGACGTCGATGCCGCGGGGCCGGGAGCCGGTCGCCGCCGATCCTACCTGCACCGGCGCCGCCGGATTGGACACGTCGAAGATCTTAATAACGCTGTCCAGGTCATAAACGATATAAACGTACTTGCCCGAAACCTTGAGGACGAACGGCCCGCCCGTGGTCGCCGTGGTACTGACCGTGACCGGCGCCTTCGGATTGGAAATATCAACGACCTGCAGGGTGTTGCCGGTGTAAGTGGCGACGTAGGCATACTTGCCTTGTATGTCCACGCTGATG
>CAYPMU010000008.1:12870-13706 GCA_964411975.1 uncultured Gammaproteobacteria bacterium
CGGTCGCAACGGAACCAAGCAAGATCGGGGCGGCGGGATCGCTGATGTCGAAGGTCTGGAACGCATCCGCTCCCCGGGCCGTCACGTACGCATAATTACCCTGCACCCGGAGCTCGTATGGACTGGAGCCGGTGGCCACCGAACCCGCGGCCGCCGCGGGGATCACGCCCGGAACGTGCAGCTGGGTGATGGGCGCCGTCGTGCCGATGCCGACGCGATCGTTGGCAGCGTTGACGAAAAACGTGCCGCCGTCGACCGTCAGGTTCTGGGTCATTGTCAGGTTGCCGGAACCGTCGGTGACCGGCACGAAGGCCGCCACGCCGCCGCTGTCGCTCGTGTCCAGGTCGTCGAGCAGGTTGGCGTTCATGGCGAAGGCGGCCGAGGAGATGCGCCGCCGCGGCGACAGGGTTTCGTAAACAGCCGGCACGGCCGACTCGATCTGCGTCTCCAGGTAGCGCGGCGCCGCGCCGGAGAACAGGCTGGCTGGCAGGGCGTTGTCGCCGGCCTCGCCGAAGTAGGTGCTGAAAACGCCGCCGACCACGTTGACGGACTTGGCCGTGGGCGCGCCGCAGGTGCCGCGGGCGGAGTAAAGACAAGTGCCGACGGTCGGGTCGTCCCAGATGGTGAACTTTACGTTCTTGGGTCCGCTGGGAATGGCCGCGCCGGTCAGGTCCGTCACCCGGGCCTGGTAGCTCAGGAGCATGTTCGACGAGGGGCCGGAAGCGCGGGTGGGATGGATGACGAAATAGATGGCCATGGCCGCGGCGGCAATGCCGGCCAAAGCAAATAAAAACGCGCCGACGCTCTTCAAACTAGCGATCCTGGCGCTTGGGATA
>CAYPMU010000009.1:0-12548 GCA_964411975.1 uncultured Gammaproteobacteria bacterium
ACCGACATGAACGGCACGAGGTACGAAGCGACATGGCCGATGCGGCGGATGCCGGTCAGCCGCCGCAGCCGGTCGATGACGTCGTGGGACGTTATCCCCGCCGGTTTATCGATAAGAAGGAAGCCGTCCATACGGCCGTCATGATATATCCATATCCGGTACGACGCCAGCCGTCGCCGTCGCCGCCAGGGGGTTTTTATGGTAAAATTAAAGTTAAATAAGGTCACTTCCGGCCGGGAACGATAAGTCCGGCCGCCGTTACCATGTCCCTGAAGAGCGTCTATCAAGCCAAGATATCGCCGGCTGTCGCCGTGGCGGCCGTTCTGGTCTTCACCGGCCTGCTTTCCGCAACGCTGGCCATCTGGGCCGAGCGCTATCTGTTCGTCACCGTCACCATAGTTTTCGGCGTGCTGGTCAGCCTGTTGGAGTCCCGTTTCGGCCGCGGCCGGCACGTGACCATGGCGGTCGGCCTGGTCTTCGGGTTCCTGGTCGGCTTATCGCATTTCCAGGCCCACCTGTCCAGCCTGCACCATTGGCGCGGCTTGTCGGTCGACGTCTCCCTGGCTTTCTTCTTCATGGTCGTCGGCGCCGTCGCTGGCTCTGGCGGGCATCTGGCCAGGCTCGTCCGGGATCGCCAGCGTCGGGCGTGGGCGTCCGCCATCGACGAAACGGAGAAGGACCATTATTCGCGGGCGATGTCGACGCTGGTGACCATCAACCTCATCGTCCTGGCGGCGGTCATGGTCCTGACCGTGGCCGGCTTGCTGCGCGACGATCCGGTCGAGCTGTTCCTGACGACCGGGCTGGTGGCGCTGGTGGCGCTGGTCGCCGTTACCCTGGCCCACCGGCGTTTCTTCGCCTGGCTGGTCGCTTTTGTCACCGGATATTTCATCGCGACCGGCATCGTGGCCCTGTTCCCGGCTTCGGTCGCCGTCCGCCGCGAATTTTCGGCTTCATTGGGATCGGCGCTGTATTTTCTCGCGTTCGGAGCGGTCATCGGCCTGTTGGCCGCCATGGCCGTGCATCTCCATTCGGCTTTCCATAAATATTGGCCGGCGCCGCCGCCGGCCGGAGGCGGGGAAACCGTCAGGAAGCGTCCCGTGCTGCTGACCGCTCTGCATCATCTCAACTGCCTGCTCATCGGTTGGCGGCACGAGCACGCCGGCGGGAAGGGCACCTCGGCCGCGCCCGGAGAAACGCCCGCCGGAAAAGACGCCGCGCCGCCGCAATCAAATTAAGCATTCATCGAAGACGAAAACCCCGGAGCCGTCTGCTCCGGGGTTTTGGCGCGCGACGCGCGTTCCCGGTTTTTATTCCGGGGTTAAAGTCGGAATAGTCCATGAAAAGGCGGGCCGGCCCGCCTCCGCCAAGTGCGTCCGTTGACGCGGCGAAAAATTAAAGGTAACATAGCGATACTTATGAATATCTCCGAATTGGCCCGCCGATTGCGCACCAACCCCGACGAGCTCCGGGAGAAGCTTCCGATGCTCGGTTTCGATATCGGCCGCCGGGCCATCAAGGTGGACGAGCGCCTGGTGCCGAAGATCATGGCCAAATGGATGGAGATGTCCAAACTGGAGCGCCTGCGGGCCAAGTACCAGCAGGAGACCGAGATCAAGCAGGCGGCCGTGGCCCGGGTCAAGAGCGTGGCCCTGCCGACGGTCATCAGCGTCCGCGACTTCGCCGCCAAGCTCGGCCTGCCCATCACCATCGTCATCTCCGAACTGATGAAGAACGGCATCCTGGCCTCGGTCAACGAGCGCATCGACTACGCCACGGCCAGCATCGTCGCCGAGGACCTGGGCTTCGAGGTCGGCGCCGAGAAGGAGGACGCCGCCCAGGAATCCGCCGGCAGCCTGTCGGCCGACCAGCTCAAGACCATCCTGGGGGCCGAGGACGAGACCAAGCTGCGGCCGCGCCCGCCGGTGGTCGTGGTCATGGGTCACGTCGACCACGGCAAGACCGCGCTCCTGGACGCCATCCGCAAGACCAACGTCGTCAAGACCGAGGCCGGCGGCATCACCCAGCACATCGGCGCCTACCAGGTGGAACGGAAGGACAAAAAGATCACTTTCATCGACACGCCCGGCCACGAGGCCTTCACCGTCATGCGTTCCCGCGGCGCCCGGGTGGCCGACATCGCCATCCTGGTCGTGGCCGCCGACGACGGCGTCCAGCCGCAGACCGTCGAGGTCATCAAGATCATCGAGGCGGCCAAGGTGCCGTTCATCGTGGCCATGAACAAGATCGACAAGCCCAATATCGACGTCCAGCGGGTCAAGACCCAGCTGTCCGAGAAAGGGCTGATCTCCGAGGACTGGGGCGGCAAGACGGTCATCGTCCCGGTGTCGGCCAAGACCGGCCAGGGGATCGACGACCTGCTGGAGATGATCTTGCTGACCGCCGACATGGACAAGGACAAGATCCGGGCCAACCCCGAACGCCGCGCCGTCGGTACCATCATCGAATCGCACGTGGACAAGGGCGAGGGGCCGGTGGCCACGGTCCTGGTCCAGTCGGGCACGCTGCGGCGCAACGACATTCTGGCCGTCGGCGACGCCGCTTACGGCCGCGTACGGGCTATGAAGGACTGGCAGAACAAGCTGGTGGAAAAAGTCCCGCCCGGCACGCCGGTGAAGGTCCTCGGGTTGAAGCTGGCGCCGCAGGTCGGCGACATCATCGAAGTTCCGGAGGCGGGGCGCGAACTGCAGAAGGCCAAGAAACAGTACACCGTGGAGCGCAAATCCACCGTCAGCGCGGCCAAGCCGGCGGAAGAGGAAGAAGCCGTTGAAAAGAAGGCGGCGAAGGTGGTGCTCAACGTCGTGCTCAAGACCGACGTGCTCGGTTCGCTCGAGGCCATCACCGGCCAGCTGGAGAAGATGAACACGCCCGAGGTCGGCGTCACCATCGTCAGCAAAGGCCTGGGCAACATCAACGACAACGACGTGTCGTCGGCCGAGGCGTCCGGCGGCGTGGTCCTGGGTTTCAACGTGCTCTCGACGCGCGAGGCCGACCTCCAGGCGCGCAACAAGAAAGTGACCGTCAAGCTTTACAAGGTCATCTACGAGATGTTCGACGAGGTGAAGCGGCGGCTCCAGGAATTGCTGCCGGCCGAGGTCATCCGCACCCATCTGGGCAAACTGGAGGTGCTGGCCTTGTTCCGCGGCGACAGCAAGGGGCAGGTGATCGGCGGCCGCTGCATCGAAGGCAAACTCCAGACCGGTTCCACCGCCGTGGTCTATCGCGGCGACCAACCGATCGGCGAAGGCGCCGTGCTCCAGCTGCAGACCGGCAAGACCGACGTCAAGGAGGTCCGCCACGGCCAGGAATGCGGCTTCAAGATCAGCGGCAAGACGGCCATCCAGGTCGGAGACGTCATCGACACCTTCCTCGACGAGAAGAAAGAGCGTAAACTGGTCCTGCCCCAATAGCGCGTTGTGGATATTCGGTCCCCCCGCTCGCGAGCGGGGGGATTTAGTGTTAATATGAAAACGCGGACATCGGTCCGTGGATAATAAATATTTTTTGGCCGCGACCGCGAGGTCCGAGGTATCCGCTCCCAGTGCGTCGTTCGAGGACGATGCGCCGTCGGCGGAGACAAGCACGGACCCTGCCGCCGCGCCCGCCTGTGCTTTCAGCTATGTTGCACACGTTCAGCGACGACAATTTCAAGAAAGAGGTCCTGGGTCCGAAAGACCCGGTGCTGGTGGATTTTTGGGCGCCCTGGTGCGGTCCGTGCCGCAAGATGGGCCCGGTCATCGATGCTATCGCCGAGGAACTGGCCGCGGAGCCGGTAAAGATCGGCAAGCTGAACGTCGACGAGAACCAGCTGACGCCCAACGAGTACGGGATCATGAGCATCCCGACCCTGATGATCTTCAAGGGCGGCCAGCCGGTCGAACAGCTGGTGGGCCTCCAGGACAAACAGCAGCTCATCGAGAAGCTCAAGGCACACATGTAGGGCGTGAGGCGGCCGGGAAGCTGGGGCTGGAAGTTTTTTATCCGGCACTCCGTCTCTCCGGCACTCCGTCTCTCACCGACTTCTATGCGCGATGTCATCATCATCGGTTCCGGTCCGGCCGGATACACGGCGGCCATCTACGCGGCCCGGGCCAACCTTGCCCCGCTGGTCTTCGAAGGCGACACCGCCGGCGGCCAGCTGACGCTGACCACCAAGGTGGAGAATTTTCCCGGCTTCGTCGACGGCGTCGACGGTCCGGAGCTGATGGAATCCATGAAAAAGCAGGCTGAACGTTTCGGAGCCGAGATAGTCGCTGAGACGGTCACGTCCGTCGACCTGACGGCGCGTCCCTTCAAGGTCACGGCCGGCGGCAGGACCGAAGAGGCCATGTCGCTGATCATTGCCACCGGGGCCAAGGCCCGCACGCTCGGGCTGGAATCGGAGACCGCCCTCTACGGGCGCGGCGTGTCCACCTGCGCCACCTGCGACGCGGCTTTTTTCCGCGGCAAGAACGTGGCCGTGGTCGGCGGCGGCGATGCCGCCCTGGAAGAGGCTGATTTCCTGACCCGTTTCGCCGCCAAGGTGACCATGCTCGTGCGGCGCGACGTCTTCCGCGCCTCCAAGGCCATGCAGGACCGAGTTTTCGGCAATCCCAAGATCGTCGTCAGATGGAACACGCTGGTCGACGAGATACTCGACGTCAAGGCCGGCAAGGTCACCGGGCTCAAACTGCGCGACGCCAAGACCGGCGCGACCGAGCTGCTCCCGGCGGACGGGTTCTTCCCCATCGTCGGCCACGACCCGAATTCGCTGCTGTTCAAGGGCAAGCTGGAGATGGACGAGGTCGGCTACATCAGGACTTCCAACGGCACGGTCACCAGCGTCCCCGGCGTCTTCGCCTGCGGCGACGTCCAGGACCGCAAGTATCGACAGGCCATCACCGCGGCCGGTTCCGGCTGCCAGGCGGCGCTGGACGCGCTGCATTATCTGGAGGAAAGCGGCCGTTGAACGCCATAAAAGAATAAACCGCCCGGCGATGGGCGGTTTTTCAGTAGGTCCAGGACACCCCGGCGCATCCGGTCAGGTAGTTCGAAGCCTCCGTCGGCGTGGTCGTTATCTCCAGGTCGAGGGCGAACCCGTAAGGCAGTTCGACCGTCAGGCCGGGGGAGACGGCCGGGACATGCTTAACCCCGGAGAGATCGTTCCTGGCCTTCTCCCGGTCGAAACCGAACAAGCCGATGGTCGCGGCCGCTTCTTCGTCCAGGAGCGGGTCGAAGGTCGCAGCCAGCCGCTGGTATTGCACAGCCAGCCGCGGGATGAAGCGCCAGATGCGCGCGTGCAGGGTCACGCCGACGTTCAGCTGGCTCAGGTCGTAGCGGAAGTCGGCGTGTTGGCGGCAGAAGTCCGTGGCGTCGTAAGGGCCGAAGGGCGTGCCCAGTTTGGCCGAATCGATCCGGAACCGCGGCCGGTAGGGCATGATCTCGTAGCTGGCGAAAACGTCCAGCGACAGGATCTTCCAGGAGACGAGACCGATCCTCAGCCCGCCTTCAAGGGAGAAGTCGTCGTTGGAAACCTTGCTGGCCAGGTCGAATCCCTCGGACATCCCGTAGTTGAACGAGAAGTCCGTACGGCCGAAGTGCGCCCGGGCGAACAGGTTGAGCCAGGGCAGGGGATGGAACGCCGCTCCCAGCGCGGCGTCATGCCGCCGCAGCTCCATCCGGGGATCGCCCAGCCGCCGGCCGTTGTAGTCCAGCTGCAGGGTGAGCCGGCGTCGGCCGGCACTATCGCCGCCGATCAGGGCGGGCAGCGGCGCCTGAGCCTCGGCGGCCAGCGGCGCCATGACCGTCAGGGCGGTCAGCAGTCCGATGACCTTGTTCATGCGTCCACCTCCGTTTTCGACATTGGATATTGAAAGGTGCTTGTGCTCCACCTTACGGACGGGGTCCTTCGCCGTCAAGCTCGGACGGGCGATTTGATGCCGGCCGGGAGTCCGCCCTGGCCGCCTCTAAAAATTTTGTCCCGGATGGGGTATACTGGCGCCATGCTGAGCCTGAAGAAGATCAGGACCGTTCCGGTTTACGTGGGAGCTTCGGCCTTCGCTACCGCCGCCTTTTTTACGCTGCCCAGCTATTGGCACTGCGGGACCGGCCCGAGCGACCTGTATTTTGCCCTGGCTTTCCCCGCGGTCTTCGGCTTGTTCTGCGGGCTGATGCAATACCGCCGCTTGCTCGCCTGGCTGGCCGGATTGGTGCTGGGTTTCGCCGCCGGCGCCGTGTCCGCCCTGCCGCTCCTGAGCTGCGGCGAGTACGAGGGCGAATTTTTCGTCAGTTCGGCCACCCTGGCCTTTTTCGTGGTCCTGGGGCTGATCCTCGGCGCCGCCGGCGAATTCGTCCGCTTGTTGCATTATGTCGCCCACGGCGGCAACGTGCTTAAATATCCCGAATCGTTTCCGGCCCAGGAACCGCCGTTCCCGCCCCGGCCGCGGCCCTAGCCAGAACCGCGCCTTCAGGCTAACATGAGCAGGCTTTTTAACGTTCGGACGTATGCCGACCTACGACCACAAGAAGATCGAGAGTAAATGGCAGGACATCTGGGAGGAGACCGGCCTGTATCGCGTCGATGAGGACCCGTCCCGGAAGAAATTCTACGCGCTGGACATGTTCCCGTACCCCTCGGGCGACGGCCTGCACGTCGGCCATCCCGAAGGCTACACCGCCACCGACATCATCAGCCGCAAGCGCCGCATGGAAGGCTGGAACGTCCTGCATCCCATGGGTTTCGACGCCTTCGGCCTGCCGGCGGAGAATTACGCCATCAAGAAAGGCGTCCATCCGCGCGAGCGGACCATGCAGAGCATCGTAAATTTCCGCCGCCAGCTGCGGTCGCTGGGGTTCTCTTACGACTGGTCGCGCGAGGTCATCACCTGCGAGCCGGCCTATTACCGCTGGACCCAGTGGATGTTCCTGTTCCTCTATAAGAAAGGCCTGGCCTACAAGAGCAAGGCGCCGGTGAACTGGTGCGATTCCTGCGCCACAGTGCTGGCCAACGAACAGGTCATCGACGGCGCCTGCGAGCGCTGCAAGAACCAGGTCAAACAAAAGGAGCTGGAGCAGTGGTTCTTGCGGGTGACCGACTACGCCGACCGGCTGCTGGCCGACCTGGACAAGCTGGATTGGCCGGAGAAGATCCGGGCCATGCAGGCCAACTGGATCGGCCGCAGCGAGGGCACGCAGATCTCCTTCCGCGGCCTGGCCGTGGCCGACCCCGGTGTTCCCGGCGTCGAGGACGGCTTTAGCGAGAAGGAATTCGAATTGACCGTCTTCACCACCAGGCCGGACACGCTTTACGGCGTCACCTACGTCGTCCTGGCCCCGGAACACCCGCTGGTCCTGTCGATGGTCGCTCCGGAACAGCGCCAGGCGGTCCTGAAGTACGTCGAAGCCGCGCGCAAGAAGTCCGAACTGGAGCGCGTCGGCCTGCAGCAGGACAAGACCGGCGTGCCCCTGGGCGTCTGCGTCAAGCACCCGCTGACCGGGGCCGACGTGCCCGTCTGGACCGCCGATTACGTCGTCGCTTCCTACGGCACGGGCGCGGTCATGGGCGTGCCGGCGCATGATGACCGCGACTTCGCTTTCGCCAAGAAGTACGGCCTGCCGATCAGGTACGTCATCGCCCCGCCCTTCGCTGGCGCTGCGGGTGGCGCAGCCGCCGCCTATACGGAACCGGGAATAATGATCAATTCGGCCGAGTTCGACGGCCTGACCTCGCCGGACGCCAAGAACAAGATCACCGATCTGCTGGAAGCGAAGTCGGCCGGCCGGCGCCACGTCCAGTACCACCTGCGCGACTGGCTGATCTCCCGCCAGCGCTATTGGGGCGCGCCCATCCCGATCATCTACTGCGAGACCTGCGGCGAGGTACCCGTCCCCGAGGACCAGCTGCCGGTACTCCTGCCCGACGACGTCGATTTCCGTCCGACCGGCGAATCGCCGCTCAAGCGATCCGCGTCGTTCAACCAGGTCCATTGCCCTCGCTGCAACGCCCCGGCCCGCCGCGAGGCCGACACCATGGATACTTTCGTCGATTCCAGCTGGTATTTCCTGCGCTACGCCTCGCCGCGCGACGGCGACCGGCCGTTCAACGGCCACGCGGTGAATTATTGGTGCCCGGTCGATCTCTACGTCGGCGGCGCCGAGCACGCCGTGCTGCACCTGCTGTACGCCCGTTTCTTCACTAAGGTCCTCTTCGACCACGGCCTGGTGCCTTTCGACGAGCCTTTCCGGAAGCTGAAGAATCCCGGCCTGGTGTTGGGCGAGGACGGGCAGAAGATGTCCAAGTCCCGCGGCAACGTCATCAATCCCGACGACGTCGTCGAACAGTACGGCGGCGACACTCTGAGGCTTTACGAGATGTTCATGGGTGACTTCGAGGAGGCCAAGCCCTGGGACACCAAGAGTATCGTTGGCGTGCGGCGCTTCCTCGACCGCGTTTGGCTGACGGTCCACGACCTGGTCCACCGCAAGCTCGACGCCACGCCGCCGGAACTGGTCCGTCAGCTGCACCGCACCATCAAGAAGGTCTCGGGCGACATCGAGGCGTTCAAGTTCAACACGGCCATATCGGCGATGATGATCCTGCTCAACGACTGGCAGCGCCTGGGCGGCGGCGACCGCGCCTTCGCCGGCGAATTCCTCAAGCTGCTGGCCCCTTTCGCGCCGCACCTGGCCGAGGACCTGTGGCAGCTCCTGGGCAACGGCCGCAGCGTTTTTCTGTCCGCCTGGCCGGTCTGCGACGAGGAACTGACCGTCGAACAGGAGGTCGAAGTGGCCGTCCAGGTCAACGGCAAGGTCCGCGACCGGCTCCGGGTCGCCGCCGGCATCGACGAGGGCGCCCTCAAATCCCTCGCCCTGGCGAGCGCCAAGGTCCGGCCGCATCTCGATGGCAAGACCGTCAGGCAGGTGATCGTCGTCAAAGGCCGCCTGGTGAGCATCGTGACGGAGTGAGGCCGGAGGGAAGACCCGCCGTTTTCCGCACCTCCGTTTATTTCCCATTCAGCTATGGATCCAGCATACGCCGCGGCCCTCGGCCGCGATTTCCACGCCGCCCCGCCGCACTGGGTCTCGGTCTTCCGCGAATGTTCGCCGGAAGAACTGGAACGCATCGCCGCCGAAGGGCTGCGGGTGCCGCCGCCGGTGATGCGGCCGGCCGAGATCCGCCGGGAGATGGAGACCTTGGACAAGTTCCGGCCGCCCATCGCCGAGCGCCTGGGTATCAGCCGCCTGCGGGCGATCTACGCCGCCCCCACGGCCGCGGACGCGCCCAGCCTGCCGTTCCGCAAGGAACGGGTCGTTTTGGAGCTGAAGGTCGACCCGGCGGCGGGTTACGTCGGCGACATGGATTTCATCACCTGTCTCATACCTTTCATCGGCGCCCACCGTTTCGACCTGGAGCAGTACTCCGGCGCCTTCCAAAAATACTGGGACAACATCATCACGCTGGCCGATTTCCTCGGCCACTATGAGCGGGCCGCGTCCGGCCAGGTCCGGCCCTGGGTCGTCCGCGCCGGCGCCCGCCCCGGTCTGCCCCGTAATTTCTTCGCGCCGGAGATACTGCTCATGACGCCGGTCATCAGCCGCGACCATATTCGCGTTGTATAGATTACTGAAGTCCTAAGGTGTCCGTCACAATACTCTCGAACTTCAGAACTTCCGCGCTTCAGCGCTCCAGGTTGACACGCCCTCCGGGGCGTATTATTTTTCAGACGGTTCTTTGTGACGAGCCGTCACGCGAGGTGGCCCAATGCACAGGATAAGTTTCGACGCGCTGCTCCGCTTCCTGTCCGGCCGCGCCAAGAGCGCGGCCCTGCTGACGGTGGGGCTGAAGGAACTGGCTCCGCTCATCGAGAAGGCGCGGCCCGGCAGTCATTGGCTGGCGTCGCATCGCGACATCGACAAGGACGCCGCCGTCCGCGCCATCGCCGAAGCCACCGGCGAGGTCGCCGCCCGGGTCGTCTTCGTCTCCAGCTCCCAGCCGCTGCCCAAGCCGGCCTGGATGACCGCCGCCGGCCTGGATCGGGCCGTGGCCGCCGGGCTCAGGGAGAGCCTGCGCGCCAGCCTGGGACAGCGGCTTGAAGCCCGGCACGGCCTGGACCTGCGCGGCGCCTTCAGCATCGGCGGACCGGCATTGCGCCAGGTCGAACAGCTCATCGCCGCCTTGGCGGGCAAGATCTTCCGCATCAGTTTGGAGCAGATCATGACCGACCCCTTGGGCGCGGCCATGGTCGACAGCCTGCGCGCCGGCCTGGTCTACTACCTGGCTTTCGCCGTGGCCGGCGACGCCCGGAAGACCGACGCGCTCGTCCCGCTCATCCGCCTGTTCCGTCAGGCCGTGCCGCTCGGCGAGATGGCCGGTTCGCCCGGCACCTGGCTGCTGCTGGTGGATTAGTCCTTTCGTCGGAAACCCTCCCGCTGGAGGGTTTTTCTTATATTCTTCTAGCGATGTCGAGAATCTGCCTTGACCGGCCACGGGTCCTGTCGCTGCGCACCCCGGACGTGCTCGCTCGCTAGGCGAGCTCCGCGCGACCGGGGTCCCCGCTCCGCGCCACCCGTGGCTTCGGCCCAGGTTATCCGTGCAAGAAAGAGGGGATTGCGCTCGGCCGGCCGCTTCGCGACCTGCTTCGGGGCGGCACGGCGTGCCGCCTGCCCTCGCGAGATGAAGACATATCCTCCGCAAGGTATTCTTAGTACATTAATACCTGTCCTTGTTGTGCCAGGTACCGAACTTTAATCTCTCTTTGTCTGGCTGGCGGCGCTAGGTGGCGAGGTATGGCGGGTCTTGACTGAACCTGGTAAACTGTGAGTAGATGCCGTCGATATGTGGGGAGAGATTTGGGGCACGGTTAAACCGTACCTTCCGCCATGGCTAATAGGCGTTATCCTGGGTATGGCCGTGGTGGTTTTTGCTACCTGGAAAGTCAAGACATTCTGGGATCGTTTCACGACCATGGAAAAGAAAGTTGAGGAACATTCAGCTCTGAGTCGGACCTTGTCACGAATCGACCGCCAACTTGCCGTACTGCTCTCACATTTTGTGGCTAAGAAGGAAATCGATCCGGGTTTGCTTAAGTCTGAGAGCCCGCTTCAGCTGACCGAATTAGGTACGAACGTGCTGAGGATTAGCGGCTTTAGCGATGTGTTTCCATCCATGCGTCAGAAGTTTATTGACCATGTTGCCTCGCTTTCTCCACACACCAAGCTTGATCTTGAAAATGCTGCCGTCCAGGCTGTCTTCGTACTGCTCAGTGAGCCCGAAATGACACCGTTCAAGAATTGGCTCTATGATCATCCGCAGTTCAAGGCATCGGAGACGGTCACGGTGTCTACAAATGAATTATTAACGACCGCCGGTGTCTTTGTCCGCAACAATCTCCTTGAGGACGCTGAGCTTATGAAACAATGGGGCATCGCTTGATTGTTATCTTTGAAGGCGCCCGTTAGGGCGCCTTTTTTGGTACTTTTACCGTTTTCTTTCATGTATAAGGAAGGTGGTCTATTTTTTACGCTTGCCTTTTTTCCGCCTCTCGGGTTAAGTCCTGCCCGCCACTATGCTGGAACGTCTGGCCCGGTCGCCGTCGAAAAGTTTCATGGCGCTGCTCGCCGCCTTTTGCGGCGGGATAGCGGCGCACGCTTCGGATGAACGGGTTTGGCTGGCCCCGGACATGTCGGCGGCGGCGCTGACCGGCGTCGCCGCGGCGGTCCTGGTCTCCCGCGGACGCCGGCGCTTGCGGCTGGCCGCCGCCATCCTGGGCATGGCCATCCTGGGTATGTGGAGGTATGACGCGGCGCTGGCCGGCTTGAGCCGTCCCGAACCGCTGCCTGCCGGAACGTTGCGCTTGGCAGGCACGGTCGCCGCCGAACCGCGCCAAGACGTCCGGGGCACGATCCTGATAATGGATCGTGTTTTCATTTCCGGCGCCGCCGAACCGCTTTCCGCCCGGGTGAAACTGACCGTCCTGCGTCCGGAGACGGATGCCGGTTTTGGCGACCGGCTGGCCTGGACCTGCCGGCCGCGCTTGGCCGGCGACGCAGCCGAGGCCGGTCTGGCCGCCGACCTGCTGTTGCGCCGGTTGGCCTGGACCTGCCGGATATACGAAACGCCGGAGATCCTGGCGCGCGGCCGGTCCGGCGGCGTCAGGACGGCCCTGCTCGGCTTCAAGGAACGGCTGCGTCGGACCGCCGGGGCGCTGCTGCCCGAACCGGAGGCGTCGTTCCTGCTCGGCCTGCTCATCGGCGAGCGCCAGGGTCTGCCGCCGGACCTGACCGAGTCCTTCCGTCTGACCGGCACGTCGCATATCCTTGCCGTTTCCGGATACAACGTCACCCGCCTCATCGACATCGCCTTTCTCCTTTGCGCCGGGGTCGCTTTGCGCCGCCGCCGCGCCGCCGCGTTCATCTCCGCCGGCGTCGTGGCGTTCGGCCACCCGGTGGACATGACCCAGTTGCTGGGCAACCGCCACGAAGACGGGCTGGCGACGAACCCCGCCACGCCCCAAACCGCCAACATCGGCGACGGCAATGCGTATGCCCAC
>CAYPMU010000009.1:12558-13407 GCA_964411975.1 uncultured Gammaproteobacteria bacterium
GTGGCGTTCGCCGCCGTCGTCGGCGGCGAGGCTTCGGTCGTTCGCGCCGCGTTCATGGGTTGTACTTCGCTCGCGGCCGCGATCTGGGCCCGCCGCTATCACGGGACCTCCGCGCTCCTGGCCGCGGCCGCCGTCATGCTGGCAGCCAATCCGTTCATCCTGCGCCATGACGTCGGCTTCCAGCTGTCTTTCGCCGCGGTCTGGGGATTGCAGGCTTTCGGCCGGCCGCTGGCCGCCCGGCTGACCTTCCTGCCGGAGTTCCTCGGCGTCCGCCAGATGGCCGGCGAGACCCTGGCCGCGACCATCGCCACGCTGCCGGTCATCCTGCGCGTATTCGGCCGCCTGCCGCTCATCGGCCCGGCGGTCAATTTATTGATCTTGCCGCTCGTGCCCTGGGCCATGGCCGTTGGCGCCGTTTCCCTGTTGGCCGGCGCCCTGTTCCGTCCGGCCGGCTTTCTTCCGGCTTACCTATGTTCATTGTTGCTGCGGCTGATCGAGAACATCGTCCAACTAGCCGCCGCCCTGCCGTTGAGTCTGGAATTCCCGGCCGGTGCGGCCGCGGCGGCGGCTCTGTCCGCATGGGTCCTGCTGTTATGGTTCGCGTTGAACCGGGCCAAGCCGGTGCGGCTCGGCCGCCGGCCGGACATGCCGGATATCGATATCGAGATAATGGATTATGGGCAGAAATAGGCCGGTCATCGCGATCCTGTCTGTCGCCGTCATCGTCGCGCTTTTACTTTTATCCGGCCGACAGCCTCGCTTGACCGTCGATTTTTTCAGCGTCGGCCAGGGCGAAGACATTCTGGTATCGGACGGCCGGTCGCAGCTGCTCATAGACGCCGGGCCGGA
>CAYPMU010000010.1:0-13115 GCA_964411975.1 uncultured Gammaproteobacteria bacterium
TCCTCCGTCCAGTCCCCGAATTCCTCGTGCGTCGGCGAGACCCGGGCCTTGGCCGAAATATGGGTGCAGGCCACCTCGACGCGGCCCTTGCCCGGGACTTCGATCCCGGCCAAGAGAGCGACGCGGTTGGCGGCGCTGGCCGGCAGCGGCAGGACCTCTTTGTCCAGGAGCGGCCAGCGCGAAGCCAGGATGACGCCGTTGTTGCCGCCGTAGACCCGGGAAACGCCCGGCGGACGGCTGCAGGCCCGGACGATGTCCGGGACCGGCCGGCCGACCGAAGCGACGACGCAATTCAGGCAGGAGCGGGAACGCAGATACAGGATGGTCCCCTCTTCCACGCACTGGTTCGACGCGCAGAGCGTGACGTCCTCGGGCGCCTCGTCGGCGCACTTGGAACGGACGCAGGACAGCATGCTGTTCAGCTCGCCCGGTTCGCAGTGATCAGCGCCGGTCTCGTTCTGCCCGCCGGTGTCGGCGTAAAGGACGTTGGCCGGCGGCAGACCCAGCGCGGTGACGGCGGCTTCGCGCGCCGCGTCCGTCCAGACCTCCTGCAGGCAAACGACGTCGGCGTCCAGCCGGGCCACTTCCCGGACCGCCAGCGGCAGGCGCTGGCCGGAATAACGGACCAGGCCGGGAGCCAGGCCGGCGTTGTAGGTCAGCACCCGGAGATCCGAGCTTTTCGCCGGACGGACCGACGGGATGGGGTTCATCAGCTGGACCCTGGGCGCGGCGCAAGCGGACAGAAATACCGCGGAAACGGTCGAAACACACCAGAGTCTGGTCATCGGTTTCTCCTCTGTATTTGCGGTCAACCGATATTTGATTAAAAGGGCAACTGATCCAAATCTAGCCAGCCCCGTGGCTAAGGTCAAGCCGACGGCCGTATCTGTTGACAGCTGAGCGCAATAATGACAATGTCGGACCAGCGCTCTTTCAACGCTCAATAGGATACCTGGAGGCGAACATGAGACGGTCACGGATCGACGGAAACCTGACCAGAGCCGTACTTTTACTCGTAGCCGGACTGGCGCCGCTGCCGGTCCGCGCCGGATCTCCGGCCGGCTTTCGCTACGACCGGCTCTTCGAGACACAGACCGTCTGGGGCCTGAGCCTGGCGCCGGGCGCCATGGCCATGGGGCCGGCTTCCACGACCGCGCCGCTGACCGTGTCGCTGGCCCAGACCTTCCGCTTCCCGCGCTATTCGCACTTCGGTCTGGAGCTGGCCTTCGTCGCTCCCGGCGGACTGAGCGCGACCCTGCTGGTCGACGCCGTCCGCACCCGCTACGTCCGGGTCCACCTGATCGATCCCGGCGTGGTCTGGAACCTGCTCGGCCCGGTCTCGGTCGCGCGGGCGCCCCGCTCCGCGGACATCGTCCTCGGCGCCGGCGTTGACGTCTTCGTGACCAGGGGCCTGACCCTGACCGCCAGCTGGCGCATGTACTTCCCCGAACCGGTGGCGACCATCAGCCGCTACGGGGACTTCGCCCGGCCGATCTACGCCGAAGCCGCCAAAGGAGGCCAGCTGTGTTTCGGGCTGGCGCACGCCTGGTGATCCCGGCCTTAGCCGCCTGCTGGCTGGCGCTCGCCGCCGGCTGCGCCCAGGAGCTGCCCAAACCGGTCATGATCGACGACGCCTTCTCCGCCGAGGAAGAGGCGCTGATCGTCGAGATGATCGGCGAATGGAACCGGGTCGGGCGGGAATACCTAGGGCTCGACGAGATCATAAGTTATCGCGGACGCCTCGCCGACGCCGACGGTTTCGACGTCGACGACCTCGAGGACGAATACAGCGTCATCTACCGCGGCGTCGACGACGAGCGCTACCGCTACCTGGAGGACGTCGATAACGACGGCCTGACCCTGCTGGGTTACGGCACGACGGCCGACGTCCTGCTGTACGCCTTCAACTTCGCCGACGACCGGGAATTCCGGCATGTCGTCCTGCACGAGCTGGGCCACTTCCTCAGCCTGCTGCACGTGCCCGACGACACCGCCGCGGTCATGTACTATCTGACCGGACCCGATCCGCCGGTCCGACTGAACCGGACCGACATCCGGGCCTTCTGCCTGGTCTACGACTGCATCCGCCGGCCGTAAGGCCGGCGAACGCGCGCCGCCGCCCCGTAACGGGGCGGCTTTTTTATCCGGGCGGCATCGTGATAATATCTGATGGATATGGAGATGAACCGCCGCCTGAAGCTGCTGGTCAATTCGCCGCTGTGGTCCGCGCTGCTCGGACGCATTTTACTGCCGCCGCTGCTCCAGGCCGCGCCTCGCCGGCCCGAACGCGTTTTGGAGATCGGCTGCGGCCAAGGCGACACGACGCGGCTGCTGCTGCAGCGGTTCCCCGGCGCCGCCGTGACCGCGACGGATTATGACGCCGCCCAGGTCGAACTGGCCCGCAAACGGCTGCGGAGCGGAGCCGTAACCGTGGCCCGGGCCGACGCCACCGACCTCCCCTTCGCGGCCGGCTCGTTCGACGCCGTCTTCGAATTCAACTCCCTGCATCACATCGCCGACTGGCGCCGCGCACTGGCGGAAACGGCCCGCGTCCTGCGGCCCGGCGGCTTCCTGGCCGTGATGGACGAGACCGCCATCTTCTTCAATCCGTTCTTCCGCTGGTTCGACCGGCCGGAAAGCCTGTTCACCCGGGAGGAGTTTGCGCTGGCCGCCGCCGAACTCGGACTGATGCCCGCCCGCGACGTCGGGTCGCGCGCGATCATCAAGACCGTCTTCAACAAAAAATGACGGCCGTAGCCGTCATCCGCTGCGCAACCTATTTTTTTTGCCCGCGCCCCAGGGCCAACAGCCAGCGCGTATGCGCGGTCTTATGCCGTCCGTACCAGCGGCGCAGGAATTCGCGGCGCGACAGCCGGAAATAACGGCCCTCGGTCGGGTCATGCAGATAGATCGACCGGCCGTCCAGTCCGGAGACGACGGCATAATGAGCGCCCTCGAAGACCGGCAAAATGTATTCGACGATCGCCATGTCCCCCCGGCGCAGCAGCCGGCCGATGTCCTCCATCGAGGCGCCGGTGCGGGCGGCGGCGGGCAGGCCGTAGCCGCGGGCCACGCGGACCAGATTGCGCCGCGTGGTGCCGTCGCTCTCAGTCGTGCGCAGCTGGCGCTGCAATTTTTTCAGGTCGGCGCGGACGCCGAAGGAGGCCAGGACCATTTTCAAGGCGGTCGGCCCGCAGTCGTAATCCAATTTTTGGACGAAACAAGGGAATCGGAGGCGCATACGGTCAGTATATCATGACGTTCCGCCGGCCTGTCGGCGACCGGTCGAAACGCCAATTTACCCTGAAATAAGCTCCCTGTCAACCCGACCGGCCCGGGCGCAGGCTCTTTACACCGCCCCGGCCGGGTAGTAAGGTCGCCACAGATCTTTAACCGACCAGCGTCAAAGGAGTCTCCGATGCCCATCGATCTCACAAAGAACGATCCCACGGGTGTCCTGCGCTACACCGTCCTCAGGCAATGGGTATTCGACGGCCACGAGGTCGTCCTGGCCACCGTCGAGAACGTCAAGACCGAGTACGAGTGCAAGTCGGACCACATCCTGTGCGAGTGCGACTACGCCGACGACCGGAGCATCGACGCCCATAAATGCCCGGCCAAACAGCGGGCGCGCGACGAGGTCGCGGCCGAGTCCTGGCAGAAGTACGGCGCAGCCTGGCAGGCAATGGCGGTCGACGACGCCGTTCTGGACGTCTACGCCCGCTTCAAGAGCCGGGAGTATCTCGGCCAGTACCACGCCGACCTGCTCTACGCCCAGGACGTGGCCCAGCTGCTGAAGAGGGATCTGCGCGACGTCCTGGGCGCCTGCTCCCGGCTCATCGCCGCCGAGAAACTCGACCTCAACGGGATGATCCTCTGCGACTACGTCCCCTGCTTCCGCTTCCCCCAGGAGATCGAGCAGATCTTCCGCTACATGGTCGAGGAACCGCTGGGCTGGCCCAACGGCGACGCCGGCGACTGCTTCGTGGGTACCATCGAAACGGCCATCCACGAGAACACCGACTACAAGCACGGCAAGGACGCCTTCTGGGAGCACAACTTCCCGAACATCCAGCCGCACCTGCTGATCATGTTCGGGGCCCACTGGCTGGAACTGGCCCTCAACCGACTCGAAGCCGATCCCGCGGCCAAGGCCGAATTCCTGAAGTGGTACAAACCGTCGATGACGGTCAAGGACCTCCGCCAGCTGGCCCGGCGCTTCGCCCGACTGGGCCAAGACGACAAAAAGGCGCCCTGACCTGCCCGCCTGCCGGCAGGCGCCGAAACCCTACCCGCCCGCTGTCGCGCGAGCGGGTTTTATTTATCGGTCCGGGAGCCGGGAGGCGGCGGATGTGCTAATATTATCCGGAATGACCTTATGTCCCTGGACACCCTGAAAAGAACGGCCCGCGAATACTGGCCGCTGGCGGCCATCATGCTGCTGGGCCTGCTGCTGCGCCTGCCGTCGCCGGACGGCAGCACGGACTACCTGACGCCGTCGGAATTCCTGCGCGACCTGGCCGTCCTGAAGAACATGGACGCCGGGCGCTTCCCCCTGATCGGACTGCCGTCGACGGTCGACGGCTTCCGCTTCGGTCCGTTTTACATATATCTCCACTTCCCTTTGGCCAAATTAGGCGGTTTTACGCCGTACTCGCTGGCCCTGACCGGCATGGCCGTTTCGCTGGCCGCCATCCCCCTGTGCTACGCGACGGCGAAAGCCTGGTTCAAGGACCGGAGGATCGCCCTCCTGGCCGCCGGCCTGCTGGCCGTCTCCATCCTCGACATCTCCGTCGCCAAATACGGCTCGAGCCCGAATACCGGGCCGTTCTTTGCGCTGCTGTTCTTTTATCAGCTGGAGAAATTCCTGGACGGACGCAGCACCGTCACGGACGCCGTGCTGCTCGGCCTGGCCTGGGGCGCCGCGTCGCAGCTCCATGCCATACCGCTGATCAGCCTGAGCCTGGCCCTGGGGGCGGCGCTGCTCCTGAGCCGGTCGAAGGACCTCCGGCGGCAGGTGCCGGCCATTTTTCTGGCTGCCGGCGCGATCATGGCCCCCTACCTCTGCTACCTGGCGGCCAACGGCTTCAGCGACGTCAAGGCCCTGGCCGGCGCCATGGAAACCACGGCCAACTCGGCCGGCCTCCTGCCGCGTTACGTTGATCTGGCGAACTTCGTTCTGGCCTTCTTCGTCCGGTTCGAATTCTTCCTGAATGCCGACCCGGTCGGCGGCATGGCCGTCATCATGGCCAACGTCCTGGTCGTCGCCCTGATCTGGCTGCTGGAGACCCGGCGGCGGCGCCAGCCGGCGTCCGGACGGTCGGTCGGCCTCGCCGCCCAGCAGTCCCTGGCCCTGTGGGCGACGCTCCCGACCCTGGTCCTGCTCCTGCCGGTCAGCCACGTCGGGCACATGCCCTACCACTATTTCATCATCCTCGTCCCCGTCGGCTATCTGCTGCTGGCCCTGGGACTCGACCGGATGGCGCGGCAGGGGCTGCGTTACACGGCCGGCGCCGTCCTGGCTTCCTTCGCCCTGTGGCAGATCGCGCAGATCATCCAATATCACCTGGACTACCCGTCGGTGCTGACCGCCTGGCTGGCCGGCGCCTAGAGACATCATCCCCCGCGACATGATCCCGATGACGCTCCGCAAACATCTGAACGAATACGGCCTCCTGTACGGCCTGCTGTTCCTGGGGCTGCTGCTGCGCCTGCCGGCACTCGACGGGCGGTCGACCTACCTGCTGACCGAACTGCAGCGCGACCTGACGGCGCTGCGGGAAATGGCCGCCGGCCACAACGTGCTGCTCGGGCCGCCTTGCGTGCATGGCGGCTGGTATTTTCCCCCCGCTTACCATTACCTGTATCTGCCGCTGGCCGCGCTCACCGGATTCCGGCCGTATTCCCTGGCCCTGACCAGCGCCTTGTTCTCGCTGCTGACCGTCTGGCTCGTCTTCCAGGTCGGACGGAGCTGGTTCAACAGCCGGACCGCCGGCTATCTGGCGGCGGGCATGCTGACGATCTCGGCGCTGGACATCCAGTTCGCCAAATACGGCTCGAACCCCAACACCCTGTCATTCTTCGGGCTGCTGTTCTTCTTCCAGCTGGAAAAATTCATCAGCGGCCGGAACCGCGCCGCGGACGCGGCCGTCCTGGGAGCGGCTTTCGCCGTCGCCACCCAGCTGCATACCGTCGCCTTCGTCAGCTTGCCGCTGGTGCTGCTGGCCGGACTGCTCCTGAAAAAGATCAAGTGGTCCCGGCCGGCCGATCCCTGGTATTTTCTGCTCGCCGTCGGCCTGCTGTACGCCCCCTATCTTTACGCCCAATTCGCCAGGAATTTCAGCGACTTGGCCGGCCTTCTCGGCGTGGCCGGCGGCGCGTCGGTCCACGGCACCTTCCCCAACCGCTTCGCCGACACGCTGACCTTCGCGCTGTCCCTGCTGGTCCGCTACGGCCAGACCTTCGGCGATCATCTCGCCGCCGGCGTGGTCTGGCTGTCGGCCAACACTGCTCTGGTCGTCCTGGCCTGGTATCTGGACGGCCGGCGGCGGACCAAGCGCGCCGCGGTGACGATGTCGCCGTCGGTCCGCGCGGTCCTGCTGTTATGGCTGTCCGTGCCGCTGGCGGTCCTGCTCTGGCCGGCGGGCGGCATCGACATCCTGCCGATCTACTACTTCACCATGCTCGTCCCCCTCGGCTATCTGCTGCTGGGGCTGGGGCTGAAGAAAATATGGGCGGCCGGCCTGCGGCTGACCGCCGGCGCGCTGCTGTCGTCCTTCGCGGTCTGGCAGGCGTTCCAGATCTGGCAATACCACCTTGCCTATCCGTCCCTCCTGACCGCCTGGTTCGGCGGCTAAAGAAAAAGCCCGGCGGCGACGCCGGGCGTTTATTTTTTTTGTTCAGGACCGGAGTCAGCACTTCCGGAGCCGGCGCCACCACCAGCGCAGCCCCAAAAGCAGCAGCAGGCCGGCCAGCAGGGCGATCTCGCTGTAGCGGATGTAATTTTTGACCAGAGCCGCGGAAGCGCTGAAAAAATAACCGAGCGACCCGATCACCAGGAACCATAAGGTCGCCGCCGGCAGGTCGGCCCGGGCGACCTTTCCGGCCGTCAGCTTCGTCGCCCCGGCGCGCAAAAGCGTCAGATGGCTCAAGCCGTAAACGAATTTGTTGATGAAGACGGTCCGGACCGGGTTGGCCGCCAGCAGCCGGTCCAGCGGCCCGCACAAACGGCAGATCCAGCGGTCGACGGTCGTACCGGGACGGCAAAATCGCCGGCCCGCGACGTACCAGCCCCAATCGCCGAAATGCGAGGCGACCAGGCCCAGCGCCGCCATTTCCGCCGGCTGAAAATATCCCTGCTGGGTCAGGAAGGCTGCGGTGAAAAGGGTCATCTCCCCTTCAAGGACGATGCCGAAAAAGACGACCGCGAAGGCCAGCGGCCCCAAAGACGTGACGTGATCCAACAGGAAGCTGTCCATTGATGGCGCCGCGGTTCAGCGCGGCGGGGCCAGCAGCCGCCGGACCAGCACGTAAGGCGGCTCCAGACGATACCCCTCGATGCGGGTCCGCAGATCAAGATCCTGGTCGAAACCGGAGCAGGCGACGGACTGCCCCCTGACGGTGCAAACGCTGTCCTGATTGAAGACCAGGCTGACCGTCTGCAGCGCCGCGCCCAGCTTCTCGTAATTGAATGACCAGGCTCCGGCTTTCTCCCCCGGCTTGCCGCGGACCAGGAAACCCATTTCGAAAAAATCCATCTCCAAGGGCAGCACGGCGGGGATGACCGGTCCGGGTTCCTCCTCGGGCTGGGCCGGAGCCGCCGCAGGCGGACAGCCGGTCTCCGGCATCGGTCCGGACGGCTGGCCGTGCCTGACCCATTGGCTGCCGGAACAGACCCAGGCGTCCTCGTCGCCGCCGGCTAAAAAACGGGTCGCGGCGACGGTGACGGCGAGCAGCGCCAGAGCGATCACTCCGGAGATCAATAATTTTTTCATATAATAAAGATGAATTCCGATCACTTGCAGTATACAAGAAAACGCGGCTTCTTTCGACCCCCGGTCCGGCCAAAGCAAAACCGCCCCGCGACGCCGCGGGGCGGTCAGGATGGACGGTGACAAGGGGCTTTTACTTCCAGCCGCCGAGGACGGCGGCGGCGCGCTGTTCGGCCTCCTGCTCCATGGACATGCTGTCGTGGATGGCCGAAGCCTGGGCGTTAGCGACGTTCTGGACGATATTGGAGAAGCTGCCCCTGAGCATCTTGTTCAGGACCTCCTTGGTCAGCTGCTTGAACCAGGTGTTGGCGTAATTCTTCCGCCCGCCCCACTTCAGGCACTGCTCGACGTGGGTCAGCTCGTGCGACAGCCAGCGCACCTGGCTCAGGGTCAGCGTCTTGTTGAGGCTGATGGCGTCGACCATCGGCTTGTTGCCGAAATAGATCTTGGTGCAGTCGCACATGGCCAGGTTGCTGAAACGGGTGGTATAGGCGTAACGGGCCACGCCCAGGTCGTACGAATAGTAAGGCTTGAGCTTGGCCTTTAGATCCGCCGGCAGGGCCAGGTTGTTGGCGCCGCTGACGCCGCTGTTGACCCAGCTCATGAACAATTTGTAGAAGAAATAAAAATCGATGCTGGGCCAGCTCAGTGCCAGCTGGGCGGCCTGCGCTTCGAAGGCCCGGCGCTCGTAAAGGCCGATGCCGCCGGCGGCCCCGGTCAGGACCAGCACCAGTCCCAATGAACCGATGGCGACTTTGGCGCGATTGCTCATATCCGTGATCGAAATTGAATATGTCTTGATCCTAGCAGCGAACGACGCCGCCGGCCAGGGAGCGCGGGAACGGCCCCGCTCAACGGAAGCCGCAACGCGCGGTCAGGGCCCGGATGTCGGCGGCCGAAGCCGTGACGCCGGTGCCGACGTTGCGCATGTTCATGATGGCATCGGGATCGTCCAAATGGTCGAGTCCCAGGGCGTGGCCGAATTCGTGCGCCAGGACGCGCAGCAGTTGGCGGCGGTCCTCGAACTCAAAGATGTCGATCTCGTTCCCGGCGGTGCTGTCCCGGAAGGTGCCCTGCTGGAACTCCTGGCCGCGATCCTCGACCACGCTGTTGAACTTGTCGGCGGTCAGATTGAGCTCGTTGATCAGCTTGTTGAGCACGGTCACCAGGGCGTTGACCTGGCCGGCCTGTTCGTTGACCGCGGCCGCCAGTATCTTGAGCTGGCCGAGCTCGGCCTGCAGGGCGTCGCGGACGGCGTTGAGCTTCTCAAACTGCGCCGGCGGCGCGCCGCCGCGCCGGTTCCAGGAAGCGACCTCCTGCTCGTAGTCCTTCTGCCGCGACTCGAAATCCCGGACCCGCGCCTCATACTCGTCCTTGCGCCGGCGGTAGTCGGCGACGGCCTGGTCGTACCTGGACTTCAAGGATTCGTATGAGGCCTTGTCCGAGGTGATGGTCAGGCCCATCTCGCCAAGCTTGTCGGTCGCCTCCTGGCGGTAGTCGTAGATCAGGTTGAGCCGCAATCCGCCGTCATCGGCCAAAGCCAGCAGCTGGCGTCCGGCCGGACCCTCCCAGACCTGCTCGGCTTCGGCCGCGATCGCCAGAAAATCCTCCCGGGACAGGTCGAAACGGTCGTCGAAAATATCCAGGCGGTAGGTCAATGGACGGCTGCAGGGGAAATAAGCCTGCCGCACCTCTTCCGCCAGCTGGCGCAGCGGATCGTAGGAAAAATAAAGCAGGACGCCCAGCAGGACGACCTCGGCGGCTACGCGCAAAACGGTGAAATATCTCTTATCCATACGGTGCGGTCTCGGGCTCCGCCGACCGGACGGGCCGGTGCGCCACAAGGACATACTACCTAAAAGCCGGCCGTCAAGCCAAGCCGGCGTCCGGCGCGCATCGGGCCAACTAAAATGACCCCGCGGACCGGGGTCAGGTTTCACAGCGGACAGACGGCCGCCGGCGGGCGCCAGCGGCGCCAGACGATGACCGCGGCGATGCCGCCGTCGGCCAGGAGGCTGCAGACCGGGTAGGCCAGATCCAGCGCCTGGCCCTGCCACCGCGCCAGCACGACGATGATGTTCAGGACGTACGCCATGGCGAAGCCGAACCAGGGCAGCGTCTGCTCCGTGTAAGGATCGCGCCAGACGCCGCGAAAGGTCGGGATGTTGGCGATGACGAACGCCAGCTGCAACAGCAGGTTGGCGCACGCGGCGCTGCGCGACAGCCACCAGACCAGGCCGGCGGCGGTACCGATGGCCAGGATGACCAGGTCGAAACGGCTCAAGCGCGACAGACGGCCTTTCTTCGCCGTCAGGACCAAGGTCAGGAGGCAGGCGGCGCAGCCGACGATCGGCGTCACGGACTTGGCCAGGTCGCCGCTGACGGCCAAATAACTGGCCGCGTTCAGCGTCGCCAGGAAAGACCAGAGCACCCAAGTGGCGGTGTTGGGGCAGTTGCGGCCCCTCAGCATCTCCCGGTTATAAAGACCGTACGAACCCAAGTGAACTAAGCCGGCGACGGCGCCGAGGACCCAACTCGCGTCCATGGCTTCTCCTGCTATCGGGCGCGCGACCTGGTCGGCGGTTGAAGGTTCAGGGCATTATCGGCAAGGCCTGCGGATAAGTCAAGCATCCGACCAGCATCCCCTTTGGCGGCCTGAGAACGGCCAGGTGATGGAATGGCTCCGTTCGGGAGCCTTTTAATGGAATTTCCCCGTCGAAGGTTGACTTAAGGCGGGGCATCTGGTATTTTTCATCGTTCTTTACCAACGACCGTGCGAACAAAAGGAGCTGACCGATGGGCCGGACCCGTTATCCCGTCTATATCCTGTCCTTCCCCGACCGATACCTGCTGGCCGCGACCTTCCTGCGCTTCCAGGAACACTACGAGTCGCCGGAATTCCGAGGCCGGGCGTTCACCTGGGAAGAGTTCATGGACTGGTACGCCCGGACCAACGGCAAGTTCTCCTACCTGGAAGATTGGGCGGGATTCAATGTCCCCGACCGCGTCCTGCGGCCTTTCTACCGCGGCGACTTCGACCCACTGACCGTCAAGGAACGGAAGCTGCTGGAGATGTTCCGCGGCGTCGAGCCGCCGTACTACGTCGTCGGCACGGTCAAGGGCAAACTCAACGACATGATCCACGAGCTGGTCCACGGGCTGTTTGCGGCCTGTTCGGACTACCGCCGCGACGTCCGCGAATGCCTGGGCCGCCACGATCTCGCCGCCGCCCGGCGCGCCCTGTTGAAGATGGGGTACTGCCGGGAAGTGCTCGACGACGAGATCAACGCCTACGTCACGACCGGCTTGGACGGGCCGCTGAAGCGCGAGAGCCGAAGTCTCGGGACCGTCAAGCCGCTGCTGCTGGCCATCTTCCGGCGCCATTTCGGACTGTCGGTCGGCGACCGGCGGAACTGGCGGCGCCTGCTGGCCCGGACGCACCGACTGAAGTTCCCGGCCTGACTCCTCAAGAGGGCTCTCCAGCCCTCTTTTTTCGTCCCTTGACCGGGGCCCGGGGATGGGGCAAATTACCGATAGTTCCTTAACCCTGACCTGACCGACCGGCCCGGCCGGTCACGAGGCGGAGGCCTCCATGAATAAGCCGACCCTGCTGTCCGTTTCCGGCCTGGGCGTCGTCCTGACCGGCTGTCTGCTGGCGCTGATCTTCACCAAGCCTTCGTTCGCCGAAACGGCCGCCCGGGCGAACCTGCCGCGCGTCCTCACCCTGTCGGTCGACCAGAGGCTGCTCGACGTCAACTGGCGCTGTGCCGACGGCGAATGCGTGCCCTGGTTCCTGACCAAGACGATGGAACGGACGGACGTCCCGCGGGTATTCACGCTGAACGGCGGCGACGCCGGATACATCGTCAGCGAGACCCGGTCCGGTCCGGCTTGGCCCAAAGCGTCAAGCTCGGTGATCATGACCCTGCCGCTCGACCAGCGCCTCCTTGCCGCCCACTGGGCCTGCAAACCCGGCGGCTGCGCGCTGTCGTTCCTCACCCGGACGATGGGTCCGCTGGAACAGCCCCGCGGCTACCTCTTCACCGACGGCGAGACCGAGTACTATCTCCGAGAAACGCGGGAATGACCGCATAACGCGCAAGCGCGTCCTGGACCGGACGCGCTGTTTTATTTCTTCGGCCGCGGAGAACTAAGGCCGCTTGACGTACAGGCGCGCCTCCCCCGCCTGACGCACGGGCGTCCAGCCGGGAAGTTCGTACCGCAGCGAGACGACCCGGGCGCCGGCCGGCAGCTCGGCCGCGAATTTTTCGGCCAGACCGGCCATGATGTCGCTGAAACCGAAGACGACCGCGACCTGGGCCCGCCCGAGCGGGGCCTTCCAGAGATTCCCCCAGTGCACCTTCGCTACCGATGACAGCCCGAGCCGCCACAGGCGGTAGCGGGAATACCAGACCCGATACAGGTTGATGTCATAGCCGACGACGCGGGCGCCGGCCTGGGCGGCGGCGACCAGCAGCCGGCCGTCGCCCGAACCGAGGTCGATCAGCGTTTCGCCCGGACGCAGCCCGGCCAGTTCCAGCATGGCTTTGACGCTCTCCGGCCTGGCGCCCACGTAGGGAGCGCCGCGCATCAGCCGCGGCAGGGACAAAAAGACCAGCCACGACGTCAACAACGCCGCGGCTCCCAGGCACAGCGCCTGGAACAGGAGGAGGACGATCAGGATGATCTCGGTCATGGACGATCAAGTGTTCCGCGCCTAAAGTCCCGGCTGATTCATGGAAACGATCAGCGGCGACGAAAGCAAAATAAGGCCGCCGAACAGCAGAACGGCCGCGACGGCGAAAACCGCTGACCGCCGGATGATCGTCGGGAGCCGGTCGACCGACGGCAGGACCGACGTCGCGCGGCCGGCCAACCTGTCGGCCAGACAATTTCTCATCATAACGAGCAGAAAAACGGGCGGCGCGGCGACGAACATGAAAAGAGCGGCAATACCCGAGACGTGCCGGAACGACAGGCTGACCTGATAAAACCCGCTACCGACGGCCGACCAGAAAACGTAATAGCTGACCGATAGGAGGCCGGCGAAAACCAGATACAGTGCCGCGAAAAAAGACAAATTCAATAACACTCGCAACGATCGGAAGGCCAAGCCCGGTCGCG
>CAYPMU010000011.1:0-13006 GCA_964411975.1 uncultured Gammaproteobacteria bacterium
GGCCAAGGGGCCGGCCCGCAAGCGCGACGAACTGGTCTACGACCGCCGCGACCACGAAATCGGGCGGCTGGCCGCGGCCTTTCGGCCGCTGCTGCAGCGCCTGCGCGACGAAGCCCACCGGACGGCCGTGGCCTACCATCGCCGCCGGCGGTCGCGGAGTTTTTTGCCGCCGGCCGGCGGTCAGCGGATAATGCCTGGAGTGCGCCGCGCTTCGCGCGGATCGGCGCCGCCCATAACTTTGTCCTGACCATGTATCTCACAGCTCACGCCGCCGCCGGCGCCGTCGCCGCCGGCATCCTGACCGGTGACCCGATCGTCGCCTTCGGCATCGGCTGGCTTTCCCATTACGCCGTCGATTTCATCCCGCATGGCGACGAAGCGGCGGGGGAGTGGACCAAGAAAGGCAACGAGGTCCGTCGCTACCTGGTCCTGTTCGGCATTGACGGCGCGATCCTGGCGACACTTTTCCTGACGCTGATCGCGACCCGCGGATCTTCCTGGGTGACCGCGGCGGCCGTAGTCGGCTCGACGGTGCCGGACGTCATGTGGGGGATGGAGAAGGTCCTGAAGAAACGGCTCTTCGGGCCGCTGCGGACCTTCCATTCCGCCGTGCATAACCGGCTGCGCGTCATGCTGCCCACATGGCTGGGACTGCTGGTCCAGGCCGTTTTCGCCGGCTGGTTCTGGTCCCGGCTTTTCGCCTGAAAGACCGTCGTTCGATCCGAAAAAAACGGACCGCGCTCAGGCGCGGTCCTGTTGTTTTTGGCCCGACCTTGACGGTGGATCGACCACGTTGAAAAGTGGGCCCTTTTGGTGTATACTAAAGGCATAGTGGTTTAAAGTGGGGATAAGTGGGGAAAAATAGGCTGTTTTCAGAAGCGGATAAGTCCGGATAAGCGGCGTTCGTTGCCGCCTCGCCGGTTCGAGCGCGCCGCTCTTAACTTCACCAGCATGTTCATCGGCGAGTATCAGCACGCTGTCGACGACAAGGGCCGCCTGGCCATTCCGGTCAAATTCCGGAAGAAGCTGGCGCGCGGCGCCGTGGTCACGCGCGGCCTCGACGACTGCCTGTTCGTCTACACCGCGGAGGAGTGGAAGAAGCTGGCGCGGAAACTCGCGGAACTGCCGTTCAGCCAGGCCAACACGCGGGCGTTCGCCCGGCTGATGCTGGCCGGAGCGATGGACGTGGAGATCGACGGCCAGGGCCGGGTGGTCCTGCCGGAGTACCTCCGCCAGTACGCCAAGATCGGCAAGGAGGTCGTCGTCGCCGGCCTGTACAGCCGGCTGGAGATCTGGGACAAGGCGACCTGGGGAACTTACAAGATCCAGACGGAAAAGAATTCCAACGACATCGCCGAGAAGATGGGCGAGCTGGGGGTTTAAGGAGGCCGCAAGGCCCGGAAACTATGGAAGCGGCGACGGGTCAGGAAAAGCAGTTGCACGTGCCGGTTCTTTTGAAGGAAACGATCGGAGGCTTGTCCCTGCGGCCGGGCGATAACGTCATCGACGGCACGGTCGGCGCCGGCGGCCACGCCGCGGCGGCGCTGGAACAGACCTCCCCCGACGGTCTTTTACTCGGTTTGGATCTCGATGAAGCGGCGCTCGAAGCGGCCCGGAGAAAACTCGCGCGTTACGGTTCTCGCGTCATGCTTGTCCGTGAGAACTACAGGAACGTCGAGCGGGTCCTCCTCTCCCATTCCTTCGGGCCGGTTCAGGCGGCGCTTCTCGACCTGGGGTTCTCGTCCCTGGCGGTCGATGACCCCGGTCGCGGTTTCAGTTTCCGTTCCGACGGCCCGCTGGACATGCGGTTCGACCCGTCGCAGGAACTGACGGCGGCGGCCGTCGTCAACGGCTGGACCGCCGACGAACTGACCGACATCTTCGTCAGCTACGGCGAAGAACGATTCGCCCGGCGGATCGCCGGCGCCATGGTTGCCGCGCGCCGGCGGGAACGGATCATCGGCACGCTGCAGCTGGTCGACGTCATCGCCGCGGCCGTCCCGCCCAATTACCGCCGCGGACCGATCCATTTCGCCACCCGCACCTTCCAAGCCCTGCGTATCGCCGTCAACGACGAGTTGGGCAACCTGACCGCGGCCCTGCCGGCCCTGGTCCGGGCGCTCGACGAAGGCGGGCGGCTGGCGATCATTTCCTTCCATTCGCTGGAGGACCGGATCGTCAAAAGGTTCTTCCTGGAGCAGCAGAAGCAGGGGATCCTGCAGGTGCTGACCAAACGGCCGTTGATCGCCGGCCCGGAAGAGATCGCGATCAACCCGCGCAGCCGCAGCGCCAAGCTGCGCCTCGCCCTGAAAACGACGAACAAAAAGACATGATCAAATATTGCCAAACCAACGACCAGCGTTTCCTGCCGCTTTCGCGGCAGCGAACTTGGCGACTATGGGACCTGCGTAACCTCAACGTCCTGGTCCTGGTCCTGACGATCGCCCTGTTCGTGGGTTATCTGGCGATGAACAACCAGGCCGCGGCCAACGGTTTCACCATCAAGGCCATCGAACGGCGGATCGCCGACCTGGAGGAACGCCGCCGGCAGCTCGATCTGGACGTTCTCGGCCGCCAATCCATGAGCAATGTCGAGTCCCAGGTCAAAGGCCTGGGCTTCGTGCCGGTCGACGGCGTGGACTTCCTGACCGCGGTCGGCGGAGCGGTCGCGGTCAAATAAGGGCGGCGCGACGGCGAAAGATGAAGGATAAGGCCGATAAGGCCTTATTTTGATTTTGACGCCGGCCGCCGGCTTCGTTTTCGGCCGATTTTTTGCTATAATAATTGTTGAATGGACTATGATCAGGTCTAACCTTATCTTGGCCATAAAGTCGCTGGCGGTCGATTCGGCCGTCTCTGTGCTTTATTTTCCGATCTGGTGGTATACCCTGGGCGCAGTTCGGGTGGCTTCTTACGGCGTGCGGAAACTAGGCAACGCCGGCCGCGGTTTCGGCGTGCGTATCTGGTTCAAGAACCTGTTCCGTCCGATGTTCGGCCAGTACGACTTCGCCGGCCGCATCATCAGCTTTTTCCTGAGGCTGATCATGATCGGCTATTATTCCGTCGTCCTGCTGGTGATGGCCGTCTTCATGGCGGCTTTATTCGCGTTGTGGCTGGCCCTGCCGGCTTTCATCGGCTACGAGTTCGTCCATCAGGTCCTTGGCATACTTAAAGCGACCAAAGCATGAGCGGCACCAAGGAACAGCACCAGCTCGTCGTTTGCGCCCGCTGCGGGGGGCTGGGTTTGGACGGACGCCGGGTCTGCCCCGAGTGCCGCGGTTACGGCCAAGGCCTGGTCTTCGGGCGTTATTTCTTGTCCTGGGGGCGGCGCATCGACGATTTCACGCTGCTCATCTCCACCCTGAAGCGGGTGATCGGCATCCTGGTCAGCGTCGCGCTCGTTCTGGTCATGCTGGCCGGGCTGGCGGCCCTGGCGCTGCTGGTGCGTTCGGCCTCGCCGGACCAGCTGCTCACCCTGTCCTACTGGCACGAACCGCACCGGAATCTCCTGGCCTTCTGGTTCGGCGCCATCTGCGCCTGTTTCCTCTATTATCGGTCGGTCGTGGTCGCCGGCAGGAGGGAAACCGTCCAGCACCGGTCCTACGGCGAGAAGTCGGCCGATTTCGCCCCGCCGGACGCCGCCGATATCTGGAAACTGGTCGGCAGGCTGCCGCGCCGCTGCCGGATAGACGTTTCCCGGGCCTACGGTCCGGAGGCGATCAAGGCCGTCGAAGCCGCTTACCGCCTGGCCCGCAAGCTGCGCCACGGCCGGGTGGAACCGGTCCACCTGTTCGCCGCGCTCCTTTCCACGGTCAAAGTCTCGGTGATGTTCGGCCGTTTCGGCCTCCGTTTCGAGAAATTCAAGGACAAGCTCGGCAACATGCTGGCCGCGGTCGAACGCGACAAGAGCGTGGCGGCCCTTTCGGCCAAGGTCCAGGAGGCCCTGATCAACGCCTACGTCGAGGCCTATCTCCAGGAACAACCGACGGTCGAAGCGACGGAACTGTTCGTCTGCGTCGTGCGCTCCTCCGAAGGCCTGCAGGAACTTTTGTACGACCTGAACGTCGACCTGCATAAGGTTGAGAACGTGGTCAGCTGGATCCGCGTGCAGGACCTGCTGCGCCGACGTTACAGCCGCTTCTCCTCGGCCGCCAGACTCAAGCCCACGACCACCATGAACCGGTCGATGACGGCCGTGGCCACGCCCTATCTGGACCGGATCAGCCAGGACATGACCAAGGCGGCCGTATTCGGCCACTATGCCCCGACCATCGACCGGGAAAAGGAATTCGAGGCCGTCTTCCGCGTGATCGAAGGCGGCAATCGCAGCGTCGTGCTGGTCGGCGAGCCGGGCGTGGGCAAGGAGGCCATGATCGAGGGCATCGCCCAGAGGATGGTCGAGGAGAACGTGCCCGCCATCTTGCAGGATAAGCGCCTGGTCAACCTGAACATCGCCCAATTGGTCTCGGGCGCCACGGCTTCCGACGCCCAGGAGCGCCTGTTGAACGCGCTTTACGAGATCGCCCGGGCGGGGAACATCGTCCTGGTCGTGCCCAACGTCGCCGGCATGGTCGGCATCACCTCCGGTTCCGGCGAAAGCATCGACCTGGGACAGGTCTTCGCCAACGAACTGGCCCGGGGCTATTTCTTCGCCATCACCACGGCCACGCCGCAGGAGTACGCCAACGCCCTGGAAGGCTCGCCGCTGGGGCGTGCCCTGGTCAAGGTGGAGGTCCCCGAAATGGACACTGACAAGGCCATCCAGGTGCTCGAAGCCAAGGCCGGCGGCATCGAATACCGCAATAACGTCTTTTTCTCCTACGACGCCATCGAGGCGGCGGTCGTCCTGTCCGACCGCTACATGCACGAGCAGTTCCTGCCGGAAAAGGCCATCGAGATCGCCAAGGAAACGGCCACGGCCGTGCGCAACCAGAAGGGCCGCGACGCCACGGTCTCCAAGGACGACGTGGCCGGCGTCATCGCCGAAAAGACGCGGATACCGCTCAAGACCCTGACCGAAGAGGAGTCGCAGAAACTCCTGAACCTCGAACAGCGCATGCACGGACGGGTCATCGGCCAGGTCCAGGCGGTGACCTCCGTGGCTTCGGCCATGCGCCGCGCCCGGGCCGAGCTCGGCGACAAGAGCCGGCCGATCGCCAACTTCCTGTTCCTCGGGCCGACCGGCGTGGGCAAGACCGAGCTGGCCAAGACCCTGGCCGACGTCTATTTCGGCAGCGAGGACTCCATGGTCCGCCTGGACATGTCCGAATACCAGGACAAAGCCTCGCTCTACCGGCTGATCGGCGAGCCGGCCGGCGACAAGGCCGGCGGCATCATGTCCGAGGCCATCCGCAAGCAGCCTTTTTCGCTGCTGCTGCTGGACGAGATCGAAAAGGCCAATCCCGATATCCTGACCATCTTCCTGCAGGTGATGGATGACGGCCGCCTGACCGACAACGTCGGTCGGGTCATCGATTTCACCAACGTGATCCTGATCGCCACTTCCAACGCCGGTTCCCAGTACATCCAGGACGAGATCAGGCGCGGGGCGCCGGTGGCCTCGATCAAGGAAGGGCTGATGTCCAAGGAGCTGCGTCCGTACTACCGTCCGGAGTTCCTGAACCGTTTCGACGACGTCATCGTCTTCACGCCGCTCAGCCAGGGCGAGATCGAACAGATCACCCGGCTGATGCTGGTCAAGGTGGCCAAGCGGCTCGAGGCCAAAGGGGTCATTTTCGAGGCCACGGACGAGGCGGTCAAGGAGCTGGCGGCCATCGGTTATGACCCCCTGTTCGGCGCCCGGCCGCTGCGCCGCACGCTCCAGGACAAGGTGGACAACGTGATCGCCGAGCAGCTGCTGCGGGGCAAGCTCGGCCGCCGCGACCGGCTGATCTACGAGAAGGGCGGCACGCTCCGGGTGGAAAAAGCCTCCAAGCTTTGAAGCGGCTTGAATAAGCGCGGGCCCGGGCCGGCATTCCCGGCCTTTTTTCGTCGCGGGGACGGTTGACAGGAACGCTCAAATATGCTATATTTCCCTGTCCGTTAAGCGGCAGCGCCGCTGAAGGATGCTTTGACAACTTAGCGATCACCCGGCCGGCGGACATGGTGTCTGCCGGCCATCCCAACTCAAGGCCGGCTCAGCCGGCAGGGCTTTTTGGCCCGGAGGTGCGTGATGAAGAAGCACACCGTCGTATTGCATCTGTCCCCCGATCTGGAAGCGTTGTTCATGCTCTATCTGATCCGGAATTTCGCCGCGGTCAGGGAGCGTCTGGACATCGTCGACGAGCCGCAGGTCAAGTTCATCCCGGCCGGACCGCTCCGCGCCGAGGACTGGGCCCCCGGGTCCGATCTCCGTCCGGAGCCGCTCGAGGCCAAGGGCTTCATGTTCATGGACTGCGGCGGCGGCCGTCTCGACCAGCACGACAAGTACGCGGTCGGCTGCTCGATGTCCAGTCTGGACCTGCTGGTCCACTTCTGCGACCTCGACCGGATCGCGCCGGAGCTGATGCCCGTCGTGGCCATCATCTCCAGCAACGATCTGAGCGGCAAGGACGTCGTCCGCGACGTCACCTACCGCCGCAGCCCGACCCCGCACACGCCGCGGCACATGCGCAACATCATCCTCGGCTGGAACCTGGCTCACCGGGACCCGGCCAAGGTGGTGGAGCTGTCCGATCTGGCCTTCCGCGGCCTGGCCAAGCACATCGACGAGCAGATCGCCGGGATGCTGGCCGAGGACCTGCCGACCCAGGAGCGCTTCGAAGAAGCCCTGGGACAGGCGGATTTCGCCGGACTGCTGCTGGCCGACAACCTGATCAAGGGCGTCGGCCTGCTCGCGGGTCCGGACAGCCGGGAGGCGGCGCTCTTCAGGGGCGCGGTCGAAACGGCGCTCCAGGCCATGGAGGCGGAGTGGGATCTGGCCGTCGCGGACTACTGGAAGAACAGCACGCTGATGAACGCGTCCTGCGCCAGGAAGATCGACGGCGTCACCGTCCACCGGCAGATCACCGTGGCTTGCGGCCATTCGGCCTCGAGCCGTTACGGCGCCGTGACCAGGCTGGGCAACGAAGGCCGGCAGGACAAGCTGCCCCATCCGGGGAAACAGCGCCGTCCCAAGGCCGACGTGACCATCCAGTTCCGCGACGCCGGCCACTTCATCATCGCCACCAAGGGCATCGAACTGGAGAAGGTGGCCAAGGCCGTGCGCCGCGCCGATCTGATGCGGCAGGGCGTCAAGCTGTCCGCCGCGGACGAGCTCTCGCTCGGCCGCACTGGGCACCTGACGTTCACCAACCGGGCGGGCTACGCGGTCCAGGCGCTGTATCTGGCCGAGTACGGCACGGCGTTCGGGAACGGCTTCCGGGCCAACCCCCATGCCGCGCCGATGACGCTGGAGATCGGCGAGGTGGTCAGGCTGGTGCTCAAGGCGCTGGCTGAGGAGTAGCAGCGAATAGGCCGGCAACTGCCGGTCCCGGGGCGCGTCACGCTTGTGACGCGCCTCTTTTATTTTTGAAGATGCGGAGATACGAAGTTGCGCAGTTCAGAAGTCCTCCGCAATCACCGGATCCATGCATTTTCCAGACCACCGCGCCGTCTGGAACGAAGCGTGCTCGTATGGTAACGTAACGCCGAGCTTCACCTATGGCTTTTTTCTGGTCGATCGCGGCCGCTTTGGCCGCCGCCCTCATCCTGACGCCGCTCGTCCGCGCGGCGGCTTTGCGTTTCGGCGCGGTCGATCAGCCGGCCGGCGGCCGGAAGATCCACGTCCGGCCGATGCCGCTCTGGGGCGGCGCCGCGGTCTTCAGCGCCCTGGCCCTGGCCATTCTTCTGGCCCTGGCCCTCGGCTGGCTTCCCGGGACGCATATCCGGGAAAAATACCTGATCGGCATCATCATCGCTTCCGGGCTGCTGATCGTCGGCGGCCTGCTCGATGACAAGTATTCCCTCAAACCTTCGCGCCAGATCATCTGGCCCGTGCTGGCCGCCCTGGTCATCGTCGGCAGCGGCATCGGCGTCAAGTTCATCACCAATCCTTTCGGCGGCCAGCTTTATCTCGACCGCCAGATGTTCACGGTGCTGTGGTGGCAGGGCCTGCCTTACCGGCTGACGCCGGCCGCCGACGTCTTCACTCTGGTCTGGCTCCTGGGCATGACCTATACCACCAAGTTCCTGGACGGCCTGGACGGCCTGGTGTCCGGAGTGGCCGTCATCGGCGCCCTGGTGATCGCCGCCGTCAGCCTGATGAAGGAGGTGGCCCAGCCCGATACCGCGCTGCTGGCTTTCGCCATCGCCGGCGCCTTTCTCGGATTCCTGGTCTTCAATTTCCATCCCGCCCGCATTTTCCTGGGCGAAGGCGGTTCGACCCTGGCCGGTTTCCTGCTCGGCACCCTGGCCATAATTTCCGGAGGCAAGATCGCCACCACCCTGCTGGTCCTGGGTCTGCCGTTGTTCGACGCCGTCTTCGTCGTCCTGCGGCGCGTATTTTGGCTCCGGCGCTCGCCGACCCAGGCCGACCGGTCGCATCTGCACTTCCTGCTTCTCGACGTCGGCTTCACCCATCGCCAGGCCGTGCTGTTCTATTATTTCATCGCCGCCGCTTTCGGCGTCTCCACGCTGTTCCTGGACGGCTGGGGCAAGCTGGCCGCCCTGGGGACCCTGGCCAGCCTGCTGGCGGCTTTGGGCGCTGCCGTAGTAATATTGAAGAAACGCGCCGTCCCGTCCGCCCCGAGCAAAGTCGAAGGGCCGGCAGCCGTGCCGGACGTCCGCCGCTGACATATGAAATTCCAGCTCATACCGGAAAAATACCGTTTACCTCTGGCCGCGGCCGTGCTGTGCTGTTCGCTGCTGGCGGCCGTGTTCGTAGCCTGGAGCCAGCGGGCTTTGGCCAGCGGTTACGTGGTCATCGGCGACGGCCTTAAGGTCCAGGTCGAGGTGGCCTCGACCGCCCAGACCAGGGAAAAGGGCCTCTCCGGACGCGACGGACTCGAACCCGGCCAGGGCATGCTGTTCATCTTCCTGCGGCCGGACAAATACACTTTTTGGATGAAGGACATGAAATTCCCGATCGACATCCTCTGGATCAGGGACAGCGAGCTGGTGGACATTTCCACCGACGTGCCCGTTCCCGTGCCGGGCGAGGAATTGCCGCATTATTTCCCGATGACGCCGGCGGACAAGGTCCTGGAGGTGCCGGCCGGCTTCGCCCGCGCCAACGGTCTTAAGACCGGCATGTCCGTCACCACGCATATTGATCCCGCCTTTCGCGAAGGGCGGGATTGACAGCAGTCGGGAGGTCAGGTAGAATTTACGCACTTATTAGATACGGCTTCGCCCAAGCCGGACGTCCGACCTCGGGAGCGATCTCGACAACCGGCAGGGCGGCTCATACATATGGCGAATTTCGCAGTCATTCAGACCGGAGGCAAACAGTATCTGGTCAAGCCGGGGGACGTGGTTCGGGTGGAAAAACTCGACGCCAAGGACGGCTCCGCACTTAAATTCGACGCCCTGCTTCTGGCCGATGAGGCCGGCAAGGAGGTCGTCGTCGGCAAGCCCGCGGTCAAGGGTGCCGTCGTGTCGGCCACGGTCGTGAAGACCGGCCGGGCGGACAAGGTGACGGTCATCAAGTTCAAGGCCAAGACCCGCTACAAGCGCAAGGCCGGCCATCGCCAGCCTTTCACCGAGATCAGGATCGAGGGCATCAAAGCCTAGATCGGAAATCAGAACCCCGCCGTCAGGCGGGGTTTTTGCTATGCCATTGGATCGGTCGCTGCGCCGCCGCCCATTGGCCAATAAAAAGACCGGCGAGTGATGTCGCCGGTCGTTCGTGAAGGAGCGCTCATTTGTCCATCAGTTCGCGCACGGCCTTGCGGCGAAGCAGGCGCCGGGCCACGGCATTGATGGGAATGGCGTAGGAGCAGGGAGGTTCGACGGAGTCGAAGTTGCCGCGCAGGGCGATGGCCACGACCTCGCCGTCGCCGTTGAAGACGGGGCCGCCGCTGGCGCCCGGGGCGTTGGGCATGCCGATCTCGAGTTCGTCGACCCCTTCGTACTTGCCCTGCTTGAGCAGGTAGCCGGCGGCCAGCGGGATGGTGTCGCGGCCGACGCGGTAAAGCGGGGCGTTGACCTCGAGCTTGTCCGAATCGCCCAAAGTGCAGCTGGGCAGGTTCTTGGGCGGCAGCCGCAGCTGCAGCACGGCGATGTCCGCCCGGCGGTCGTAGAGGACGACGTCGGCCTGGTACTTGCCGCGGCAGACGATGCTGCGGTCCTTCTTGCGCAGGCTGCAGCGCCGGACGATGATCTTCTTGCTGCCGCGGACCACGTGGTAGGCGGTCAGGATCAGGCCGTCCGAGGTCAGGATGACCCCGGCGCCGGTGCCGCCGGCTTCGTCCTTGATCTCCACCGCGACGCGCACGGCCTTCTTGAACAGCGGCCACTGCGCTTCGTTGATCGAGGGATTGGTGACCTTCTGCCCGGTACCGTCGCCGGCGGCGTCGGTCATGCGCGACATGGGCGATCCGCTGATCGCCTTCTTATTGCGCGATCTGGGGTCGTTCATGATCGAACCTCCGCTTTTTAAGGTTGAAAAGGACTGCCTCTCAGGGCCGGCCCTGACGGCCCGCCGCTTTCTTCTTACCTGAACCGGCGGAAAAGTCAAAGTTTAGGGCGCAAAAAAACGCCGCCGTCGCGGCGCACCGCCGTCAGCGGGGCGTCGTTCAGTTCCTGGCCGGCGTCTTGGCCGGCGCGATCTCGCGGCGGCCGCGCAGGGCGTCGGTCAGGGTGATCTCGTCGGCGTAGCCCAGTTCGCTGCCGATGGGCAGTCCCCGGGCCAGGCGGGTCAGGCGCACCTGGGCCGCCTCGAGCAGGCGGGTCAGGTAGAGCATGGTCGATTCGCCCTCGATGGTCGGGTCGAGCGCCAGGATGATCTCCCGCGGCCGTTCGCGGCCGATCCGGTCCAGCAGTTCGCGGATGTTCAGGTCGTTGGGGGTGACGCCGTCGGCGGCCGACAGCGTGCCGCCGAGGATGTGGTAGAGGCCGCGGTATTCGCCGGTATGGTCGATGGCCAGCAGATCCTGCTCATTGGCCACCACGCAGATGATCTCCCGGTCGCGGCGCGGGTCGCCGCAGACGCCGCAGGGATCGGCCTCGGTGTAGTTGCGGCAGACGGAGCAGGTCTTCAGGCTCAGGTCCGGAGCCAGGACGGCTTCGGCCAGGCGGGCGCGGTCCAGACGGTGCCGTTTGAGCAGATGAAAAGCGTAGCGTTCGGCCGTTTTCGGACCGACGCCGGGCAGCCTGCCCAATTCGGCGATGAGGTTCTCGATGGCTTTGGGGAATTTCGGCATGGGAGGTCGCGGGACGGCGAAGCGGGTGAATTACGTTCGCGGCGTTTCTTTAGAGGCTGGGCATCTTGAAGTCGCCCGAGGCGCGCATCTTTTCGACCATCTTGCGTTGGGCTTTCTTGACGGCGTCGTTGACGGCGTCCTTGAACGCCGTTTCCAGCTTGTCTTTGCCGGCCGGCGCCAGCATCTCTTCGCTGACGCTGACGGCCGAGACGGCCATGTTGGCGTCCATGGTCACTTTGACCTTGCCCCAGGCGGCCGTGCCCTCGACCACTTCCGCGGCCAGGGTGGATTGCAGCTGCTTGGCCTTATCGCGCATGTCCTTGTATTGCTTGAGTTTGGAGAACATAAGATATCGCGGCCCGGAGGCCGGTGGTTAGGCTCGTTAGAACTGCGGCACCGGGGCCGGCGCGGCCTGCGGGGCCGTGGCGTCGGCCGGCGCCGGAGCGATGGCCGTCTGCTGGGCGGAAGAGACCGGCGCGAACTGCGACTGGCGCTTGTCCAGGTTGCGGAAGCAGGCCCGGGCCTCGTCGAAGAACAACTTGACCATGCCGGTCGGGCCGTTGCGGTGCTTGGCCACGTGGACCTCGGCGATGTAGCGCTCGTCGAGCGGTATGTCCTCGAGCCGGTAGTTGCGGTCGGCGGCCTTGCGGTAGATGAACATGACCACGTCGGCGTCCTGTTCGATGGAGCCGGATTCGCGCAGGTGGGACAGTTTGGGAATGGCCGGCTTCTCGTTCTCCGTCATGCGGGACAGCTGGGACAGGGCCAGTACCGGGATGTTCAGCTCGCGGGCCAGGCCCTTGAGGGCGCGGGTGATCTCGGCCACTTCCTGGACGCGGCTGTCGGACTTGCGGTTGCCGGCGCGCGATTCTCTGGCGCCAGCAGGAGCACGAAGAGCGCCTCCTCCAGCTGGAGGCGGCGGGCTTTGGTCCGGATCTCGATGATGCTGATGCTGGCCGTGTCGTCGATGAAGATCGGCGCTTCGGACAGGTCGCCCAGGGCGCGGCCGATGCGCTGGAAGTCGCCGCGCTCGTCGCTGCTTTCGGAAAGCTTGCCGGTGCGCATCTTCCAGAGGTCGACCCCGGCCTCGGCGCAGATCATGCGGTCGGCCAGCTGGTCCTTGGACATTTCCAGCGAGAAGACGCCGACCGGTATCTTGTGTTTGACCGCCGTCTGGCGGGCGATGTCCATGGCCAAGCTGGTCTTGCCGACCGAGGGGCGGGCGGCCAGGATGACCAGGTCGGATTTCTGCAGGCCGCCGAGCAGGTTGTCCAGGTCGTTGAAGCCCGTCGGGATGCCGCGCAGCTTGCCGCGTTCGCGGTGCAGCTCGTCGATGCGCTCGAAGGCGGCGTCGAGCACGTCCTTGATCGGCGTGAAGTTGGTCTTGAGGTATTTCTGCGAGACGCTGAAGAGCTTCTGTTCGGCCAGGTCCAGGACGTTGTCGATCTCCTCGTCCTCGTTGAAGCCGAGGCCGGAGATCTCCGTGGCGGCGGACAGCAGGCGGCGCAGGGTGGCCTTTTTTTGGACGATGGCGCCGTAGTGGTTGAGGTGGGCCGCCGTCGGCACGACGCTGGTCAGCTCGATGAGGTAGGCGCGGCCGCCGATGGATTCAAGCACGCCCTTGTCTTTGAGCCGGTTGCTGAGCGACAGCAGGTCGATCGGTT